>NZ_JBSIPA010000056.1:0-22518 GCF_053574605.1 Caballeronia sp. M23-90
CCAATGCGGTATCCGGCGAGACCACCTGCTTCTGGAGCATGCGAAGCCTGTGCGCGATCGACTATGTTCACGGGACGGTGTCGGGCGGAACCGTCGAGAACTTCCCGACGTGGACGTGGAACCAGATTCCGCAGATGCAGGCTGACGGGATCGACAAGACCCAGGTGAATCGGTTGTCGACGTGGCTGAACACTGCTTACCCGAGCGGCAACTATCTGAGCCTGATCAAGTAAGCGGCAAGTAGTAATCAAGTGCATGAGAGAACGCGAGGCTTCCGACATCTCGGGCCTCGCGTTTTCCATGGATAGCGGAAATGCGTCCAGCACAGCATCCGCCCCTCGATTGCTCAATCTTCAATGCACCAAGTGCGTGCCGCTCTTTCGTGAAGCCGATGCCGCGATCCAGAGCGACATTGCTTCCATCCGCGGCATGGATGTCATCATCAACGAACTCGCGGGCGCTTCGGCACAACAGGGCGATGGCATCGAACAGATCAACGTGGCGATCGCGTAACTCGATCGTGTGACGCAATAGAACGCGGCGCTGGTGGAGGAAGCGGCTGCTGCGAGCGCATCGCTGAAGGAGCAAGCGCTGAAAATGGAAGGCGTGGCCGCTGCATTCTATGTGGCGTAGCAGCCCGCATTCGTCAGTGACCGCCGACCCGTGCGTTCGATGAGCGGTGTCCCGCCGGGAAGCCATGTGAGCGCGCCGCCCAGGCGGTCGAAAGGCCGATCATGATCAGGGCGAGCATTGCCCACGGAAATGCCCTGACCCCCCACGCTGTGAGGAGCACGCCGCCCAGCATGCCGCCTCCCGCAATGGCGCTGTTCCAGACCACCACGTTCATTGAAAGCGCAACGTCCGCGCCGTCGCCCGCCGAGTCCGCAAGCGCGGTTTGAAGCAGCGTGGCGGCGCCTCCGAATGTCAAACCCCACGCCACCATGCCGGCGCACACCACGCTCGCCGACGTACCCGCCAGGCCGAAGGCAACAGTGGTCAGCGCGAACGCGCCGAGGCTTGCAAGGACGGCGGCGCGAAGTTTTCCATCGACCAGACGTCCCGTGATCCAGATTCCCGCGAGCGCCGCCGCGCCGAACAGCAGCAAGACGATGTCGACCTGTTTGCCCAGACCCGCGACCGCCACGAAGGGCGCGACATAGGTGTACAGGATGTTGTGCGCCAGCATCCACGCCAGCACAACACCCAATACTGGGCGCACGCCCGGCGTGGTGAGTACCTCGCGCAACGGTTTTTGTCGCGTGCCGGATTGACCTGGAAAGTCGGGCACGCTGGAACATACCCACGCGACCAGGATCAATGTCAGAAACGACATGACGCCGAACGCCGCGCGCCATCCGACCAGCGTTCCGAGCCAGGTACCGAGCGGCACACCGAGCGACAGTGCGATGGGTGTACCGACCATTGCCACTGCGAGCGCGCGTCCTTGCTGTGCGGCCGGTACCATGCGCCGCGCGTAACCGGCCAGCAGGCTCCATGCGAGTCCGGCGGAGGCGCCCGCAAAAAAGCGCGCGACCAAGGTCAGTGCGTAATTCGACGACAGCGCGGTGATCGAGTTGAAGATGAAAAAACCTGCGATCGTCATCAACAGGACGGTACGGCGACGCCATGCGCGCGTGGCAATGGTCAGCGGTATCGCTGCAAGCAGCGAACCTACCGCATAGGCCGTTACCATCTGTCCCGCGAGCGATTGCGATATGCCCATGCCCTCGCCGATCTGGGGCAGCAGGCCGGCCGGCAACGTCTCCGTATTGATGCAGATGAAGCCGGTCATTGCCAGCGCGAGCAGGCCGCTCAACGGAAAAGGCTTCGACAGGCCCGCGTCGTATTCGGCCGCTCGTGTTGCTGTGTCATTGCTCATGGGACCCTGGTTCATAAGTTATGTATCGATCGATATATAAGTTATCCGTCTTCGACTGCCCTTGTCAACGACTAATGTATCGATTAGTATAAAAATCATCGAAGGAGGGATGAATGGCTAGAACCGGGCGGCCGCGTACGTTTGACAAGGACACTGCGATTCAGCAGGCAATGACGCTTTTCTGGACGCATGGCTACGAGGCCACTTCGCTGTCGAGCCTCAAGTCGGCCATGGGCGACATTTCCGCACCCAGCTTTTATGCGGCGTTCGGGTCAAAAGAACTGTTGTTCCGTGAGGTATTGGCGCGTTACCTGGCGTCATTCGGGCAGGTTTCCGCAAGTCTGCGGGATGATTCTTTGGCGCCCAGGAAAGCTATCGAGCTGACGTTGCGGCGCTCGGCGAAAATGCAGACGGACGCGTCTCATCCATCGGGTTGCCTGCTTGTACTGGCTACAGCAACGTGCACGGAAGAGAGTCAGGACTTGCATGACGCGCTGGCGGATGAACGCAGGCTCAATTCGAGCGCCATGCTCGGTTGCGTGCAACGCGCCATTCGCAACAAGGAACTTCCCAAGGCCACGGACGCAGTTGCACTAGCGGCCATGCTCGATTCTTTCTATCTGGGCATGACCATCAAGGCGCGAGATGGCGCGACCTTCGACGAACTCGACCGGGCCATCGATCAGATGATGGGCCTGTGGGATGCGCTGGCTGGAGTATCAACAAAGAAAAAAGCGGCGAAAGCAGGGCGTGACCGGCAAGCCGCGGTTTTCTCCTGATCACAATGTCAATGCATTGCCTGCATGCTGTTCCCAAAGGATCGCAAGGAGGAATGCGATCGCACACACGAGCAGCACGACAATCAACGCCGCGGGCGCAATGGCGTGCATCAGCGCGCCGGTGATGATCGGACCACCGAAGCTCGCAACACTCCACGACGCGCCCACAAGCGAGCTTGCCGACACGAGCGCCGCACCACGAAAGCGTTCGCCGCAAGCCACGAGCGACAGCGTATAGATGCTCCCGGCGGCCGCCCCAATGACAAACAAAAGCGGCCAGCACAGCCACGGATTCGATACCGCCCAAGGCAGCAACGGCAACAGCCCGATCACGACCAGCGCAGCGCCCATATGCACGCGCACGCGGCCGACACGATCCGCCAGCCAGCCGATGGGGAACTGCATCAGCGTATCGCCAAGCAGCACCGCCGATCCGAACAGCAGTGCCAGATTTTCGGGAACACCCTTCGACATCGCGAACAGGGGCATGAGAGAAAGGGCGAGGGTATCGAAGAGCGCGAAGAACGCCGTGCCGATCAGGATGGCGGGCATCAGCGGCATGACATGGCGCCATGTACCGTGGCTGTTTCCGGTCACATCAGATCCGCCGCCCGATCCATGCGCAGGCGGTCCTGCACGCACCAGCGCAAGGGCTGGCAGCGCGAACATAAATACCGCGCCGCATACGATGAATCGCGTTGCATGCCACTCCCCAATGATGCTCACCATCACAGGGCCGGCCATCTGGAACGCCGTGAAATTGGTGGCATAGACAGCGACAAGACGGCCGCGATTGGTATCGTCGGCGAGTTCGTTTACCCATGCTTCGCCGATGGTAAAGAGCAACATCAGCGCCGCGCCGCTCACCACGCGAAACACCGCCCATAGCCACAGGTGCGTGGTGAACTGCATGAGGATGGTGGCTGCTGAAACACTCAACGCCGCGCCCATGATGATCTGGCGTGCACTGAACCGTCCCGTGATGCGGCCGACCAAGGGTATGACGAGCAAGCCGCCGCCCGCTTGCATGGCCGTCATCAGTCCGACGATGTCCGTCCCATAGCCGGCGTTGGTCAGCGCAAGCGCCGTAAGAGGCAAGGTGGCGCCGAGGCCAAGCCCGACCACGGCGACGCTCAATATGAGGCCGAGAAAATTGCGCGAGAGGATTATTTTCATTGACCGTCGTGCAGCGGTTCCAAAGTTGATGGTCAGTGTGTATCGCGCATTTTACCAAACAGGCATGTAGGCACTTTCGCTTCGACCCGTCATTGCAAGCAGCCGTTTTGCGAAGGCGCAACGACAGAGGCTGGATTTTTGCACGATCGAGCTTGTGCGGCGGCTTGAGCCGCGCGTGCCGAACTTATATAAGATTGTTCGCGAATGCCTGGCGCTTGCGGCCGGAACCTCCCCATCGATCAGGAGAATCGCAATTGGAAAAAACTGACCTCGCAGACGTCTACCGGGCCTACATTGCGTGCCTGAACAAGCAGGACTGGCCGCAACTCGGACAGTTCGTTCATGCGGACGCGTCTCATAACGGCAAGCGTTTCGGGCTCGCCGGGTATCGCGGGATGCTGGAAAGAGACTTCGATGAGATCCCCGACCTGCACTTCAACATTCAATTATTGGTCGCTGACCCGCCATTCATAGCGAGCCGCCTTGCTTTCGCGTGTACGCCAAAGGGAACATTCCTTGGCCTTCCCGTGAACGGCAGGACGGTTTCGTTTGCCGAGAATGTCTTCTATCAGTTCCGGGAAGGGAAGATCGCGGAGGTGTGGTCAGTGATCGACAAGGCCGCTATCGAAGCCCAGCTACATGGCGCAGGTTCCTAAGCGGCGAGATAACCCCCGTCCACTGGCACGATCGCCGCAGTCATGAACGACGCCGCCGGCGAGCATAAAAACGCCACGACCTGCGCGACTTCTTCGGGGCCGCCCCAGCGTTTCATGGGCGTGCGTTCGAGGATGGCCTGCGAGCGTCCGCTGTCTTCCTGCAAGGCTTGCGTCAAAGGGGTGGCAATCCAGCCTGGAGCGACAGCGTTCACGCGAATGCCGTCCGCAGCATAGGCAATGGCGAGCGACTTCGTCAGTTGCGAAATCGCACCCTTGCTCGCGCTATAGGCCGGAACCAGTCCGCCACCGAAGAAGCTCAACATAGAAGCCGTATTCACGATGCATCCCGACGACGCCTTGAGCAACTCACGCGCGCCGGAGCAGACGCGCATGGTGCCGTGCAGGTTGATATCGACGACATCCTCGAACACATCGACTTCATGCTCGGCACCGCGCCGAATCACGCCCGCGCAGTTAACCACGATATCGAGCTGATCGAACTCCTTCAGCACGGCATTGACGTTGGCGGTCGACCGCACGTCCAGCGTGACCTTGCGCACCGCTGCATCCAATACGTCGGGTGTTTCCGGTCCAGGCGGCAAGCCGGCCGCCACCACACGCGCGCCCAACTGCGAAAGACGATTCGCGATGGCCGCGCCAATGCCGGTCAGGCCGCCGGTGACGAGCGCCACCTGGCCTTCGAGCAGGTTGTCCTTGAAAGTCATGTTCGATCCTGGGAATGAAAATTTACGTCGGCTGTGTCTCGACTGCGGCGGGCAACGTTTCAGGCGCCACCTCTTTCACCACGAACAGATACACGAGCGCGGCGGCGAAGGCGACTGCTGCGCTGATCAGAAGCGCGTTGACAAATGAATGCGTCTGGTCGACCACGATGCCGGTGATGATCGGCGCGAATGATCCGCCAAGGTATCCGCCGAAGTTCTGCATGCTGCCAAGCGACGCCACCAGGTGACGCGGCGCCGCGACGCTGACCAGCGCCCATGCGGTACCACTCGACATATTCACGAAGAACATGGCGAACGAGATATAGACGATGGCAAGCGTGGTGCTCGGCGTATAAGCAGCGGGGACCGTGAAAGCAGCGGCGCCCACCAGCCCGATGCAAAGCGGCCACTTGCGGCTGCGAATAGGCGCCATGCCGCGCTTGAGCAGATGGTCGGCAATATAGCCGCTCGACACCATGCCGATGGTCCCGAAAACATAAGGTATGGATACCAGCCAGCCGGTATGCGCAATGCTCAGGTGACGTTCGTTTTCGAGGTACCCCGGCAGCCACGTGAGATACAGCCACACCATGTAGATCACGCCCATGAAACCGAAGACCATGCCCCACGTATTGCGCAGCTTGAACAGGTTCCCCCATTCGGCCAGGCTCACGCCCTTTGCCCGCGGTTCGACCTTGTGGTCCGATTCCAGATAAGCGATCTCCGATTCGTCCAGGGCGACTTCATCGCGATTTCGATACTGCACATACCAGCCGATCGAAACCAGTATGCCGAGAGCGCCCATGATGATGAACATCGTTCGCCATCCGAATGAAAGCATCAACACCGTCAGGAGCGGTGGGGCGATCATCGGCGCAATGGTCGATGACGCAACAAAGGTGCCGGTTGGGCGTCCTCGCTCATGTACGGCGAACCACTCGTTGACGACCTTCGCCCCAGCCGGGAACAAGGGCGCTTCCGAGACCCCGAGGACGATCCGCGCCAGAAGAAAATGATTGAGCGTCTGGATGAAGCCGCCCGCGAGTTGCGCGACCGACCATACCAGCATGCCGAGCCCGAGCATTGCCCGCGAACCGAATCGATCCAGTAGTGCGCCTACAGGAAGCTGTGCGAACGCATAGGCCAGCGAAAATGCAGACAACAGCAAGCCCATTTGCGAAGCCGAGAGATGCAACTCCTGGCTCACTGAATGGTTTGCTATGGAAAGCGTTGAACGGTCCAGGTAATTGACGATACCCGCAATGGTCAGGAACGTGACCGCAACGACCTGCGTGCGCTTGAGGCGCGGGGATTTTTGTAGCATGTGCTTGTCTCCTGCGTGGAATTGTCGTGAGCAATGACTGCTTTCTTATTGGTGCGTGACGCCTGTTCGCCCCATGGTCAGTAGGTCGCGCGGCCTCCGGAGAGATCGAAGGTTGCGCCTGTATTGAAGGTGCAGGAATCCGAGCATAACCATAATGCGAGGGCGGCCACTTCTTGTGTTGCGCCGAGCCGGCCCATCGGACTTTTATCGATCATGGTCTGCACGTGAGACGCGGCCATCTGTCTGAGCAAGGGCGTGTCAACTGCTGCGGGCGCGATGCCGTTCACCAGGATCCCGGTCAGCGCCAGTTCCTTGCCCAGAGACTTGGTCATTGCGATGACTCCCGCTTTTGCCGCGCTATAAGCCGATGCGTTCGCCGTGCCTTCCTTGCCTGCAAGCGACGCCACGTTGACGATACGCCCACTCTGCGCTTTACGCATGCCCGGCAGCACGATGCGGCTCACGTGATAAGTGCCGAGAAGGTTGACTTCGATCACGCGTTGCCATTCGTCGGGGTCGCATTCATCGAGCGGCTGTGTGGAACCGGCGAAACCCGCATTGTTCACCAGGTAATCGATGCGGCCAAACCGGTCGATGGTCGCGGCCAACGCCGCTTCAATGGACGCGGGGTCCGTGATGTCGACATGAAAATGCGCGGGTGCGTTTGGTGTATCGACGTTGCCCGCGATCCGATCCCAGTTCACCGCCGACGCACCGTTGTCGATGAATGCATCGCAGATCGCGCGGCCGATGCCTCCGGCCGCGCCCGTCACGACCGCTACCCGGCCGGTGAAGTCGTAGCGTGCGCAGGAAGAATGCGGGTTCATCGAATGAACTGGTCCACGTAATCCTCGCCCAGTCCCACCGATGCATAGTGTTTGCGGCACATCTCGATCTTGGTGAACACGTCCTCGTAGCCGGTGTAGTTACCGTACGGATCACAGTAGAACATCACGCCGTTGACCTGGAAATACGTGATCATCTCTTCGACGTCTTCAGGCACATACAAGGTATGGGTCTCGCCGGGCGGCTCATAGACGTAACTGCCTTCGGTCGCAGTCCATTCGTGTTCGAGGTACTTCCACCGTCCCTTCAAGACGAATCCATGAACGCCTTGCGGATGACGATGCCGGCTCAGAACGCCTGACTTGCGCACGCGCAGCAGGTTCATCCAGTAACCTTGCGATGCGTTGAGGCACAGCGGACGGAACGATACATTCTCGGCTTGCGGCACCCATACGCGTTCATCGGTCGGAATCGCGAACGGCACCACGACTTCCTTCTGTGCTTCCTTGGGGAACGGAAGCTGATAAGGCATGGTGGCCGGGTAAGTATTGACGGTATCTGGCATCGGGCGACCTTTTTAGTTTGTCCATAATATGGACGTGCGTCCACAATGTGATTAATTATTGAAGTTTTGCGATGTCGAGTCAATCCTCGGGTATTTACCGAGGCAACAGCGATACCTAAATCGGGTAAAGAAGCTCGCGTGTTTTGAACGCGATTAGATAGCCTGATCCTGCTCGTCGAGCATGCGGCCAAAGCCCGTCGGCACGATAACAAGCGGGTGCGCTGCAGGGTCATGGCCATCGGCGAGCGCGAAGGCCTCTGAAATGATGGCCTCGACGTCCTGGCGCATCATGGTGACATCGAAGGGAAGGTGGGCCGCGAAAGGGTCCCAGTCGAAGCATCCGAACACGGACGACTGCCAGGCTTCCCGAGGTAACGCCGATGCAAACTGAACCAGCCCTTCGAACGCCGTAATCGAGTTCATCAGCAAACCCGCGGGAAGGCGGCCGAGCTGCTCGACACGTCGGGCGAGTGCGTGGCGGGTATCGGATGCGTTATAGCCGCAACATTCCACGGCATCGATTGCAGGCGCCAGATTGCGTGCCGCGAATGCCTCGCGAAAACCATCGATACGCTTGTCCGTCGCGTACTCGTTCTCGATACCCCCAAGAAACACTAGCTCCTCGGCCAGGTCTCCGCGGGCCTGCATCTTGTCGATGAGCACGTCGGTGAGTGCGCGGGCGCCGCCGTGGTTATCGGAGACAACGGACGGCGCGTCCGCGCCCGGCAAGTCCACGTTGACGCACGGAACGCCTGCCGCCGCGCACAGCGCGTTGAGCGGGGAAGGATCGCGCACGCCCGTGATGAACAGCACTTCGACGCGCTGCGAAAGCAGTGTTTCGGTGACGCTGGTTTCCACCGCCGGATCGCGCTGCGTGCTCACGACGATCGGGCACAAGCCGCGCCTTCTCGCCTGATCTTCGAACGTTTCGGCGAGTCCTGCGAAGAAGCGGTTCCGGTAATGAGGGAGGATCATGCCGGCCAGACCCGAGCGCGACAGCCGCAGCCCGCGTGCGGCCATGTTCACGTTGTAGCCGAGTTGCTGGGCGCTTTCGAGAATGCGGTTCGCCGTCTCTTCCTTGATCCGATAGCGCGCCCACGTCCCGTTGAGGACCATGCTCACCGCCGCCACCGATGTGCCGGTCGCCCTGGAGATGTCGTAGATCGTGGATTTGCGTGTGGTGCCGGTGCGGGCCATCTCAGGTTCCATTTTCAGTTGAATCCGTTCGCAGCAAGAGGCTGACGCGCTTTGCGCCGCCGCCCTATTAGGGTATCCGAGAGTTGATCTATTTGCTGAATGGATTCAGCATCATTTCAGACGATTTGCTAAATGGATTTAGCAAATTCATGACAGCGCGTGAATCGCGCTTATCGAATTTCGATCCGCCAATGCGCGGTCAATATGCAAGGAGTCATGAAATGAACAAATTAGGCGTTCACGCATTGGTCTGGGCCGGCGATCTCACGCCGCAATCCACTCGCAAGGTCATCAGCCAGACCAAGGCGGCGGGGTTCGACCTTGTCGAACTGTCGCTTCATGGTCCCAAGGTCATGGACCTGTCGCTTACGCGTGACCTGCTCCAGGAGCATGGCCTGGAGATCGGCTGCTCCCGCGGCCTCACTTTCGACGCCGATGTCTCAAGCGACGATCCCGCAGCGGTCTCGCGCGGTCTCGCGTTGCTGGAAGAGGGCGTGAGCATCACCGCCGAACTCGGCGGCAACTATTTCGGCGGCATCCTGTATGGCGCGATGGCGAAGTACTCCGCGCCGATCACGCCGCAAGGCCGGCGTCACGCGGTCGATTCGCTCAAGCGTATTGCGGATTTCGCGTTGAAGAAAGGCGTGACGCTCGGCCTGGAGGTCGTGAACCGCTATGAAAGCAACCTGCTGAACACGGCGTCGCAAGCGCTCGACATGCTCGACGAAGTCGATGCCCCCAACGTGGTCGTGCACCTCGATACCTATCACATGAACATCGAGGAATCGGACTTCATGCAGCCCGTGCTGGCATGCGGCAAGCGCCTGGGCTATGTTCATATCGGCGAAAGCAATCGTGGTTACCTGGGCTCGGGTACTATCGACTTCGCGCAGTTTTTCCACGCGCTCGCCATGATCGATTACAAGGGCGTCGTGACCTTCGAGAGCTTTTCATCAACGGTCGTGAACGAGCAGTTATCGAACGCGCTGGCGATCTGGCGCAACCTGTGGGAAGACAGCATGGACCTCGCAACGCACGCGCGGGCGTTCATGGCCGGCGGCATCAACGCGGCCGCCAAGGCGAAGGCGCACCATTAACGAAAGCGTGTATCGCACTACTTTTATTGCACTACTCTTGGATGGAGTCGATGATCGAAGACCGTTATATGGATCGGCTGCAGCAGCTTGTTGCAAGCGGTCAGCGCAGCATTCTCGGGCTGGCGGGTGCGCCCGGCGCGGGTAAATCGACGCTTGCGCAGGCCATTCTCGATGCATTCCCGGGCCGCGCCGTAGTCGTGCCAATGGACGGCTTTCACCTTGCGAATGTGGAGCTCGAACGTCTTGGACGCGCTTCGCGCAAGGGTGCGGAAGATACCTTCGACAGCGCCGGATTCGTTGCGTTGCTAAGCCGGATTCGCGCGCAGCGTGAAGGAGAGATAATCTACGCCCCGACGTTTCGCCGCGAGATCGAGGAGCCGATTGCGAGCGCAATTCCGGTGATGGCCGACATTCCGCTCGTGATCACGGAAGGCAATTACCTGCTGCTGCAGCGCGGCCATTGGAACGCGGTTAGATCGTTGCTCGACGAAGCCTGGTACGTCGATGTCGACCCGAAACTGCGTGTGCAGCGGCTCGTTGCACGCCACATAAGATTCGGCCGCGATGAAGACGCTGCCAAGACATGGGTGCAGCAAACTGACGAGGTCAACGCGGCGCTCATCGAGTTGACGCGTGCGCGCGCTGACCTGGTTTTTGAATGGCCTGCGTAACTTCGCCTGCTGTCAGCGAGCCTGAAGCTTCTCCACGAGCTTCAATTCGTCGGCCCAATCGCCCAGACCGCTCTGGGCGTTGAGATGTCCGCGTGCGCCGGCATCGATCCATTCGCTGCCCCAAGCAGCCGCGCACGCGCACGCCCACGCATGATTCTCGCCGCCATAAGGATCGTCGCTGCTCGAAACGACAATGGAAGGAAACGGATCTTCTCCTGAGCTGGTTTGCCGGTGTAGCAGGCGTGTCATCGTACAGGTGCTTTGAACATCTACTCGGGAAGGTGATGCGTCCCCTCGAATGTTACTGAACGAAACCACCCGCGTACGCATCTCTCTCAAGAGAAATCAAATCGACTTGACCTCTCCGCCGTCCATCCTCAGCGTCGATCCTGTCATCCAGTGCGCCGCCGGCGACACAATGAATGCCATCAACTCCGCTATCTCCTCGGGCGTGCCAAACCGCGCGATCTGCGCTTCCGCAGGAAATCTCGCCGTTGCTTCTTCAACCGTCATGTCGTGAAGCGGCGCCCAGTGCTCGAGGTAGGATTGGCGGCGGCCGGTCATGACCGGGCCAGGCAGCACGCTGTTGACCTGTACGCCGTCGGCAATGCCACGGTCCGAAAACGCCTTTGCCAGCGCCACGATCGCCGCGTTGATCGTGCCGACCGCAGCATACGGGGCCTTGGGGAAGAGCGCGGAGTTGCCCGACATCAGCACCACGGACCCCGATGTCTTCTTGAGCGCTGGCCATGCTGCGACCGTCAATCGCCGGGCGCCGTGCAGCTTCAGTGCAAGGCCGCGTTCCCATTGGTCGTCGGTCATATCGAAGAGATCGATCTGCGGTACGGCGCCTGCAATGTTGAGCAGCGCGTCGATCTGCCCGAACGCTGACAGCGTCTTGTCGACGACGTCCTGCGCCACTTCCGGGTGAGATAAATCGGCATCGATGACCAGCGCTCGTGCGCCAGCTTTCTTCACGTCGTCTGCTGTCTGGTCGAGCTTCTCGCGATTGCGCGCGACAAGCACGATCGACGAAAAATCACGCGCCAACCGGATGGCGGTCGAGCGGCCGATGCCCTGACTCGCTCCCGTGACGATAGCTACCTTCGTGGACATTTCGCGTCTCCTCAGGATTTGTGAATCAGAAATTCGGCGATGGCCGAAGCGATTTCCGGGGCATGCGTTTCAAGCGCGAAATGCCCGGTATCGAAGAAACGTACGACCGCATCGGGAATGTCGCGCTTGAACGCCTCGGCGCCCGGTGGCAAGAAGAACGGATCGTTCTTTCCCCACACCGCGAGAAAGGGTGGACGATGGGTCCGGAAATATTCCTGGAACGACGGGTACAACGCGACATTGCTTTTATAGTCGCCGAACAGGTCGAGCTGAATTTCATCCGCGCCGGGACGGCTCAAATAGAAGTCGTCGAGCGAATAGCCGTCCGGCGACACGAGCGTGGTGTCCGGGACACCGTGCGTGTATTGCCAGAAGGTCGTGTCGTGCGTGAGCATTGCACGCAGCGCTTCGCGATTCGCACTCGACGCATCCTCCCAATAGGCGCGAATGGGATTCCAGCCATCGCTCAAACCTTCTTCGTACGCGTTGCCGTTCTGCGAGATGATCGCGGTAATTCGTTCAGGATGACTGAGCGCCAGACGAAATCCCGTTGGCGCGCCGTAGTCAAAAACATAGATTGCAAAGCGATCGAAACCGACAACTTCGGTAAACCGTCCAATGACCTTGGCGATGTTCTCGAACGTGTACGTAAACGCTTCGCGGCCTGGCATATCCGATTGCCCGAAGCCAGGCAGATCCGGCGCGATGATATGGAAGCGGTCGGCGAGCCTCGGAATCAGGTCGCGAAACATGTGGCCCGAGCTTGGAAAGCCGTGCAGGAGCAATAACTTTGGCGCGCCGGATTGACCCGCTTCACGGTAAAACACCTTGAAGCCGTCAACGTCAGCAGAGCGATAGGTAGTGGCAGACATGAGTTCTTCCTTACGAAGTTATTGAGCGGCAACTGCGCAAGCCGCTTCGATGATCACGCTGGTCACGGCATCCGGCGACGTAATCATCGGCGTGTGATCGACGGGATATGAACGCACGAGCGCGTTCATGCGCTGTGCCATGAATTGCTGGTTTTCGCGAATGATCATCCGGTCTTCATCAGCAATCAGGAACCAGCTCGGCCGGTCCTTCCAGAGAGGACGTCCCACTGCCACCCCGATACACGAAACGGAAACAGGGCGCTGAACCGCTTCCAGCACGGTCAGCTCTTGCGAACTCGCATGCTGCGCGAACGCGTCCGCAAAGGCTTTCTTGGGCAACCAGATCAGGCCATGCTTGTCCGGCGATAGTGTGGGCGCTAGCGGATGCGGTTTGCCGCGATTGAATACGTCGCCGACGGTTTCGCCTTCATCGGGCGCCAACGCGGCCACGTAGACCAAGGCCCTGACATTCTCGGCCCGCGCCGATCCGATCACCGCGCCGGCGTACGCATGCCCCGCGAGAACCACTGGACCATCCACGCGTTCCAGTGTTCTTCCGAGCGCTGCCACGTCGTCTTGCAACGAACTCAGCGGCAGGGGCGCCGCGATCGCATTGATACCTTGTGCCTTCAGCCTTTCGATGACCTTGCTCCAACTCGATCCGTCTGCCCACGCGCCGTGTACGAGCACCGCACTTACATTTCCAGCCGACATGTCTTGATCCTCCAAAGATAAAGTGACGTAGATACACGCCTGCGGCTCTGATTAACGAGGTGCTTATATGTAACCGTCCCATTGCATATTTAAAGGTTACACTGACGATGTAACTTGTCAAGGAGAGTTTTAGTGGTTACGATTCCATTATCGTTATTTCGGACCGCCGTGAAAGATGGATTACCGCCAAATACCCGCGATGTTCGTGGCCGACGCGCCCGGCCTTGATTTCCTGAACTCGGTCGCAACGCCCGTAGATGAACAAGTTGACTGGATACCCAATGGCGAGGGCCTGTTGTCGTGGCTGACGCAGGCGGGGCTTGCGCCATCCGCTGCAATCGAAGCGATCAGAAGCCGTTCCACCGCGGCCGAACTCGACGACCTGGCGGCGAAAGCACGCGAACTGCGGGAATGGTTCAGGGGATTTACGCGGAAGAGGAAGGGACGGCCGTTGGCGCCAAAGGACCTTCGTGAACTTGGACCCTTGAATCAGCTACTCGAGCGTGACCAGCAGCATCAGGAGATCGTCAAACGTTCATTGAATGGCGTCGCGCGTCTCGAACTTCAGGCGGTTCGACGTTGGGATTCACCAGAATCACTGCTTATGCCAATAGCCGAAGCGCTCGCGAAGCTCGTCTGCGAGGAGGACTTCACGTACGTGAAAGCGTGCGAGGGTCCGACGTGCACGCTGATGTTCGCAGATCACACCCGCGGTCACGCTCGCCGATGGTGCAGCATGGCTGCCTGCGGCAACCGCGCGAAGGTTGCCGCACACCGCAAGCGTCTCAAGGATCAGGAGAGCGGCGGACTTTAGAGTCTTGAGCTTGTATCGGCGTGTTGCGTCCATGTATTGAGGAGCGTGAGATGAACCATATCAAGGCGATCGCATTCGATCTTTATGGAACCCTGTTCGATGTTCATTCGGTCATCGACCAGTGCGAAAAACGTTTTCCGGGACGAGGACGCGAAGTCAGTACGGTGTGGAGGCAAAAACAACTCGAATACACGTGGTTGCGCAGCCTGATGAACCGCTACGTGACCTTCGAACAGGCAACGGAAGATGCACTGCGCTATACCTGCAAACATCTACGGCTTGATCTCGATGAACCGGCTTGCAGCACGCTTTGTGATGCTTATCTGCGTTTGCAATCGTTTCCGGAAGTGCCTGCGGCGCTGCGCGAACTGAGGGCGCGCGGGTTGAAACTGGCGGTGCTGTCAAATGGTTCGCCGCATTCCATCGGCGCCGTGGTGGGTAACGGCGGTCTTCGCGATGAATTCGATCATCTGATCAGCGTCGATCCGGTTCGGATCTTTAAACCGCATGATCAAGCGTACGCATTGGCCGAGCGGGTTTTTGGACTTGCGCGCGGATCGATTCTTTTTGTGTCGTCGAATGCGTGGGATGCAACCGGTGCGCGATATTTCGGTTTCCCGACGTGCTGGATCAATCGCGGCGGCGGGACCTTTGATGAGATGGGGCAAGCACCGGACTGGGAGTTGCGCGGGCTCGATGAAGTGGCGCGGCTGTTCGATGGTGCTGAACGGAATGCGCCGCTGGCCTGAGAAAAAGCGGGGCGGCTTCGGCTTGATGCAGAAGCATAAGCCGCCCGTTTCCATCACGGCCGAAGACTGTGATAGTACGCGGCAAGATTCGCGATATCGGTATCGGATAGCGGCTTGGCCATCATCGTCATCATCTCGTTCTGGCGCGCGCCGGATTTGAAATCGTTCAGCGCCTTGACCAGATACTCTTCGGTTTGTCCGGCGAGATTGGGTGCGTCCGGAATCTTCGCGAGGCCGTCAATGCCGTGACATGCCTGGCATTGCAGGGCTTTGGCGCGTCCAGCCTGCACGTCGGCGGCGAGCGCCGCATGCGCGGACCACACGGCGGCCGCGACTAGCGCCGCCGTCATCATCGTCGAAGATTTCTTCATTTTCCGCCCGTGTAAGAGATGCGATAGATTGCGCCGGCGAAGTCATCGGAGACGAGCAGCGAGCCGTCCTGCAACTGCTGCACGTCAACCGGACGGCCCATATACTCGCCCGTTGGCGTGAGCCAGCCTTCAGCAAATACCTCTGCCTCGCCAGCCGTGCCGTCATCCTTGACCGGCGTGAACATGATGCGCGCGCCGATCGGCGTCGTGCGATTCCACGAGCCGTGCTGGGCATCGAATATCCCACCCTGATACTTCGCCGGGAACATCTTGCCGGTGTAGAACGACATGCCGAGGTCGGCCGCGTGCGCCACCATTTCGACTTGCGGGAACACCACGCCGGCAGGTGGCGTTGCGTCCTTGTATTCGACTGTGCGGACCTTGCCGCCGCCATACCAAGGGAAGCCGAAGTTCTCGCCCGCTTTCGTCGCGCGATTGAGTTCGCCGGGCGGAATGTCGTCGCCCATGCCATCGACCTGGTTGTCGGTGAACCACAGCGTCTTGTCCTTCGGATTGAAGTCGAGACCCACGGAATTGCGTATGCCATGTGCATAGATCTCGCGGTTCTTGCCATCCTGATCCATGCGGATAATGCCCGCGAGACCGTTCTTGTCGAGCTCGGCGAGCTTGTCCTTTGGCGGCACGTTCCATGGCTGCCCCAGCGCGATATACAACTTCTTGTCCGGTCCGATGCGGCACACGCGCGCGCCATGGTTGAAGCTTTCGAACTGCGTCGGAATCAGCTTGCCCTGCGGCACGACGACGGCCGCCGCAACATCGCTGCCGCCTTCTCCGAAGAATTGCGCTGCAGGAAACGCAAGCACACGATTCTGCTCGATGACGTAAAGAACACCGTCAGGCGAAAAACATACGCCGTTGGGAACCTTGAACGTCACCGAACTTGCAAAGGCGACGACATCGTCCGCAACCCGGCGCTTGGTGCGGTCGGTCACTTGCCATACGCGCGCCTTGCGCGTGCCGACGAAGACAACGCCCGTCGATGGTTCGATCGCCATGTGGCGCGCGTCCGGCACGACCGCATACAACTCGATCTTGAAGCCCGGCGGCAGTTTGATCGACTTGAGATTTTCACGCAGCGCGTCGGCGCGCTGGCCGGTCTGCGGCACGGTTTCGGCGGGCGTGGTGTTACCCGTTTGCTGGAAGTTAGAAAGTGTATTGACGTTGTCCTGCGCCGCCTGGGCGCATGGCAGGGCGGCGAGCATCGCGCCAACGGCAACAGGCATAAGCTTGAGCGCTGCGTTCATCTGTTTGTCTCCTGGGATGTTGCTTCGTTTTTAGTGACTGCAACTACGGACAGAAAGTGATGTGCGATACGAAACATGCCGTGCCCGCGTGCGATGCTCGCGCTAAACGATGCCATAGAGACGCAAGCATGATCGGTGTGCTTTGTGCGAGGGAGCGTCCGCGAGCTTTGGCGGTCGCCGCGGAGAAGCGCTGCATGAACGGGAGGTCTTGTTCATTGCTTCCTCGCAGTGCATCAATTCCTGACAGCGTTCCCTGAGGCATCACTAAAGGTGTGAATGGCAGCCGCGTAGCTTGAAAGGAAAAGCATGAGTGTCTGGTATAGACCGTCCGTGAATGCAGGTCAAGATCCGGTATTCCTGCAAGCAATTCACTGGTCAAGCGCTTTTCTCTTTTATCGTAATGTTAATGTAATTCATTGGGCAATTATTCTCAAAGCTCTTTGTGCGCGCCGCTTTTCGGGCTTGGATGTCGACGAACAACGTCATCCGCTGCGTTATGTGGACTCCCAATCACACGATCGAGTAGGCGCATCGTTATTGTTCGGGCCTTCAACGTATCGAGTCGAACGTTTTGGAGTTCGCTGTAGATCCATGTAATTTGGATACCGAAATATCCATCAATTTCCGTCTAAGGGTGATTGCTGCCAAGCGTCATTAGAAGCGGTTCCCGGCGAAAGGCGATCCCTGATCGGCCCGATCCGAAAATGGCAAAACTGCCAGCTTCGCATTGTTCTGACTATGTACACTCCGCCAGTCGATGTTTCTATCGATGAGAGATTCATATGGTTCAGTCCGAAACGAAGTAGCGCACACACGAAGTTTTTTAGTGAGTGCGTTTGGCCGCTGCAGAGTTGTTTTCGTTTGTGTACATTCGCGCATCGTCCTGGCGTTGGTGAATCCAATGGTTTGAACGATGCCTTGATTTCAGTTTGCCTTTTCGGGGAGGAATTTTGAAAGGCAGACGAAAACTACAATCTCCGCTCGACTGACATTTATGGTGCTCGAGACTTTTGGCAAGTTGGAACCCCGATCAATAGGGTTCGCTTGTAGCCGTACCGTCTGCCGTCATGATGAAAACGATCCTACCCGGCGTACTTTCCGGGCCACGCGAATGAATGCGGCCGCTCTGCGCCAATTGCCGCGCGAGGCGGCATCACGGCGCCCGGTGCAACCCCAAGTCCTGGAATTCTCATGCTTGCCCTAGTACGTATCGCTCTGCGGCGGCCCTATACGTTTGTCGTCCTGGCGATCCTTATCCTGATCATCGGACCGCTTTCGGCGTTGCGCACACCAACCGATATCTTTCCCGATATCCGCATTCCCGTCATCAGCGTCGTGTGGCAATACACGGGTCTGCCGCCCGATCAAATGGTTGGACGAATCACGTCGCCGTTCGAGCGCTCGCTGACCACGACCGTGAACGACATCCAGCACATTGAAGCAGAGTCGGTGAATGGCTTCGGGATCATCAAGATCTTCTTCCAGCCGGGTGTCAACATCAGCAATGCGAATGCGCAGGTGACCGCCGTTTCGCAGACGCAGTTGCGCCAACTGCCGCCGGGCACCACGCCGCCTTTGATCCTGAACTACAACGCATCGACGGTACCGATCATCCAGCTTGCGCTGTCGGGCAAGGGACTCTCTGAACAAAACCTGGGCGACCTCGGGCTGAATCAATTGCGTCCGGCGCTGGTCACCGTTGCAGGCGCTTCGATACCGTACCCGTTTGGCGGCAAGACCCGTCAGGTGCAGATCGACATCAATCCGGCGGCCCTGCAAGCACGCGGTCTGTCCGCGCAGGACGTCGCGAATGCGCTTGCAAGCCAGAATCTGCTGACGCCTATCGGCACGGAAAAGATCGGCGATCACGAATACACGCTGCAGCTCAACAATGCACCGTCCGCAATCAAGGCGCTCGGCGACCTGCCGATCAAGGCAGTGAACGGCACGACCGTTTATATCCACGACGTCGCCAACGTCCGCGACGGCAGCCCGCCGCAGACGAACATCGTGCACGTGGACGGCAAGCGCTCGGTGCTGATGTCGATCCTGAAGAACGGCTCCGTATCCACACTAGGGATCATCGACGGGATCAAGCAGCATGTGATCGATGCAAAACCTTCCTTGCCCGATGCGCTGCAAATCGCGCCGATCGGCGACCAGTCGTTGTTCGTGCGTGCGGCCATCAGCGGTGTGGCGCGCGAGGGCGTGATCGCAGCGGCGCTTACCAGCCTGATGATCCTGCTGTTCCTCGGAAGCTGGCGTTCGACGGTGATCATCGCGACCTCGATCCCGCTTGCGATTCTCGGTTCCATCGCGACCTTGTCGGCGCTCGGCGAGACGCTCAACATCATGACGCTGGGCGGACTCGCGCTCGCGGTGGGGATTCTGGTCGACGACGCGACGGTGACCATCGAAAATATCAACTGGCACCTGGAGCAGGGCAAGCAGGTTGAAGAGGCCATTCTCGATGGCGCCGCGCAAATCGTCACGCCGGCGTTCGTTGCGCTCTTGTGCATTTGTATTGTGTTCGTGCCGATGTTCTTCCTGAACGGCGTTGCGCGCTTTCTCTTCGTGCCCATGGCCGAGGCCGTGATCTTCGCGATGATCTCGTCGTTCATCTTGTCGCGCACGCTCGTTCCCACGATGGCGAAATACTTGCTGCATCCGCACGACCTCAGCGAAGACGCGCATGAGAAAAAGCGGCCGGGACCTTTGGGACGCTTCCAGCAAGGTTTCGAGCGCCGCTTCGAGAAGGTGCGCGCGGGGTATCACAGCCTGCTCGAACTGGCGCTGAACCATCGCGCGCCGTTCGTGAGTTGCTTTCTCGGCTTCGTGCTGGTTTCGTTCGCGCTCGTGCCTTTGCTGGGCCGCAACTTTTTCCCGGCGGTGGACGCGGGGCAGATCCTGTTGCACGTGCGTGCGCCAGTTGGCGTGCGTGTCGAGAAGACCGCGCAGATCTTCTCGGATGTGGAAGCATCGATCCGGCAGATCATTCCGCCGAACGAACTCAGCACGGTGGTCGATAACATCGGCCTGCCGGTGAGCGGTATCAACCTCGCGTACAACAATACGGGGACCATCGGCTCGCAAGATGGCGACATCCAGATCGCGCTGAACGAAAACCATCATCCAACCGATGACTACGTGAGGCAAATGCGCGAGAAACTGCCGCGGCTTTATCCCGGTGTGACGTTCTCGTTTCCGCCCGCGGACATCATCAGCCAGATCCTGAACTTCGGCTCGCCCGCGCCGGTCGACTTGCAGGTTCGCGGCAACAATCTGCCTGCCAACTTCGTCTACGCGAACCGCCTGCTGCGCGAGATCCGCCGGATTCCAGGCGTCGTCGATGCGCGCATCCAGCAAGCGCAAAATTCGCCGACCTTCAACGTTGACGTGGACCGCACGCGTGCGCAACTTCTCGGCATCAACGAACGCGATGTGACGAACAGCCTGGTGGTGAATCTCGCGGGATCGAGCCAGGTTGCGCCGACGTTCTGGCTGAATAACGCGAACGGCGTGTCATACCCGATCGTGATGCAGACACCGCAATACAGCCTTGATTCGCTCGCGTCGCTGCAGAACCTGCCGATCACATCGAGCCTGCAAAGCAGCGGCCAGATCCTCGGCGGCTTGGCCACCGTGCAGCGCACGAACACCAACGCGGTCGTGAGCCAGTACAACATCCAGCCGATGGTCGAGATCTTCGCGACCACGCAGGACCGCGATCTCGGTGCGGTTGCAGCGGATATTCAACGCGTCGTGCAGGACAATGCGGGTACGCTGCCTAAGGGTTCTTCGGTGGCCTTGCTCGGCCAGGTACAGACCATGAACAGCGCGTTTGCCGGCATGCTGTTCGGGCTGCTGGGCGCGGTCGTGCTGATCTATCTGATTGTCGTGGTCAACTTCCAGTCGTGGGCCGATCCGTTCGTGATCGTCACCGCGTTGCCCGCCGCGCTCGCGGGCATCGTCTGGATGCTGTTTGCAACGCACACCACGCTGTCCGTGCCGGCGCTGACCGGCGCGATCATGTGCATGGGCGTGGCGACCGCGAACTCCATTCTTGTCATCAGCTTCTGCCGCGAGCGTCTTGCCGAGCACGGCGACCCGTTCAAGGCGGCGCTCGAAGCTGGGTTCACCCGCTTCCGGCCGGTGCTGATGACCGCGCTCTCCATGATCATCGGCATGGCGCCGATGGCGCTCGCGCTGGGCGAGGGCGGCGAACAGAATGCACCGCTTGGCCGCGCCGTGATTGGCGGCCTGATTTTCGCCACCACCGCGTCGCTGCTTCTCGTCCCGGTGATCTTCTGCATCATTCACTCGCGCCCTGGCCGCGCGATTGCCCCGACACCCGTCACGGGAGGTCCTGCTCATGTCGTCTGAACCTGTTATCAATACTCCGCCCGTGCCGCGCCGACGACTTGTCGTGATCGCCGTAGTGGGGGTTGCGATCGCGTTGATCGTTGTCGCCGCCGGCGTCACGCTGCGTGCCGTCGATGCCCGTAACCTGAAGACCTGGACCGCCGCGCAAACGGTCCCGACCGTGACCGTGATTCATCCGGTCAGTGCCTCGAACGGGCCAACGCTCGATCTGCCTTCGCATCTCGAGGCGTATTCCCGTGCACCGCTGTTTGCGCGCGTGAGCGGTTATCTGAAGTCTTGGAGTGTGGATATCGGCGCGCCGGTCAAGGCCGGGCAACTGCTTGCGGTCATCGAGTCGCCCGAGCTCGATCAGCAGTTGCTTCAGGCGCGTGCCGACCTTGCAAGCGCCCAGGCGAATTCGGCGCTTGCCGGAACGACCGCGAAACGCTGGCAGGCGCTGCTTGGTTCGGACTCGGTCGCGCAACAGGAAGTCGATGAACGCACCGGCGACTACACCGCGAAGAAAGCCACGGTTGCGGCTGCGCAGGCCAACGTGGACCGCTTGCTCGCAACCAAGGGTTTCGAGCGGATCGTCGCGCCGTTCGACGGCGTCGTCACCGCCCGCGATACGGACGTGGGCGCGCTGATCAACGCGGGCAGCGGCGGTATCGGGCAGGAGCTGTTCGTGGTGTCCGACGTCAAGAAACTGCGGGTGTATGTGCAGGTGCCGCAGAGCTACGCGCCCGACGTCCGCAGTGGCACGACCGCAACGCTCACCGTGCCGGAGTATCCGGGCCAGCATTTCACGGCCCGCGTGATTGCATCGGCGGATTCGGTCAACGTGGCTTCCGGCACGACGCTGGTTCAACTACTCGTCGATAACACCGACGGCAAGCTCCTGCCCGGCGGCTTCGCAAGCCTGCAATTCAAGCTGCCCGTGCAACAAAACGCGGTACGTGTGCCCGCCAGTTCGCTCGTCTTCGACGCCCGCGGCCTGATGGTCGCCACGCTCGGCGCGAACGGGGAGGTCGTGTTCAAGAAGGTGACCATCAACCGCGATTTCGGCGATTCAGTGGAGATCGGTTCGGGACTCGTTGCAACGGATCGCGTGATCGATACACCGCCTGACGGTCTCGTGGATGGCGATCGTGTGCAAGTCGCCAGCACCGCCAAGAAGGTGTCCGCAAATGGCTAGGACGCTTGCGTTACGCGTTCCGGCACTGGCTGCTGCCGTGAGCATCCTCGCCGGTTGCTCTCTGGCGCCGGATTATCACGTGATCGATACACCGCCTGACGGTCTCGTGGATGGCGATCGTGTGCAAGTCGCCAGCACCGCCAAGAAGGTGTCCGCAAATGGCTAGGACGCTTGCGTTACGCGTTCCGGCACTGGCTGCTGCCGT
>NZ_JBSIPA010000570.1:0-3747 GCF_053574605.1 Caballeronia sp. M23-90
GCCCGTTCCCGCCGATGAAGCCGCCAGCTACGTGATCGGTCTCGGCCTGCGGCCTGGATGCTGCGCGTGATGTGCGCCGTGGAGTCCATCAGGGTGCCGTCCCAGTCGAAGACAATCAGGTCGAATTGCTGACGCGCCATTTACTGTGTCTCTCTGGAAGATTGTTTGAGTTGTTCGATAAACCGTTTGCATTCGGCCGGCAGCGGCGCCTCGACCTGCAATGTCTCGCCCGTCGACGGATGCACGAGTTTCAGCCGGAAAGCGTGCAGGAACATGCGTTTGAGCGACGGATCGGCGTTCGGGCGGACGAGATTCTTGTTCAGCGCAAAGTCGCCATATTTGGCGTCGCCGGCGATCGGCAAGCCGATGTGCGCCATGTGCACCCGGATCTGGTGCGTGCGGCCGGTTTTCAGTTCGGCCTCGACCCACGCGTATTCGTCAAAACGTTCGATCAGGTTGAAAACCGTGTGCGATGCCAGTCCGTCGTCCTGAACCCGCACGCGGCGCTCGCCCTCGGGCGTCAGATATTTGTGCAAGGATTCTTTCACGATCCTTCGACGTCCCCAGCCCGCCAGCCAGTCGCCGTGACCGACGGCCTGATAGCGTTTGTCGATCTTGTTTTCGCGCATCTGTTCGTGCAGGTTCACGAGCGCCGAGCGCTTCTTCGCGAGCATCAGCACGCCGGACGTCTCGCGATCCAGCCGATGCACCAGCTCAAGGAACTTTGCCTGCGGACGCGCGTTGCGCAATTGTTCGATCACACCGAAGGCTACGCCGCTGCCACCGTGAACAGCGACACCGGCGGGTTTGTCGATGACGATCAGATGATCGTCTTCAAACAGTATGGGGAATTCGGCCGCGGGCGCATTGGAAGAAACGGGTGTCTCGTCCAGTTGAGCGGTCCGGATAGGCGGCACGCGCACCAGGTCGCCCATTTCCAGCCGATATGCCGCGTCGATGCGCCCTTTGTTCACACGAACTTCACCGCTACGCAAAATCCGGTAAATGTGACTTTTCGGCACGCCTTTGCAGACGCGAAGTAGAAAATTATCGATGCGCTGACCCGCCGCATTTTCGTCGATCTCGATCATCGAGACCTGTTCGCTTGCGACCTTTTTATGGGATGTTTTGCCTAACTCATTCATTCTGAATATAATTTGCGGACAGTCTGGAAAAAGCCACTAAGCTGGCCGGATGTCTCAGACTGTACAGGTGCAAGCGGATAACCGTTATTTTACTTGCGCCCAGGGCCAGTTGCTCACCCGGAAAACGGAGTAACGAGTTGCACGCACGGCGATATCGCGCGGCAGGGACGGTGCCCACAGGCGCGTTCGGTCGAGTCGATCGCCGACACGGTAACGGATTTTTGGCGATCAAGAATTTTATCGGCGTGAGTTGATGAAGGCCGATTTTTATTCGGCTTATTTCCGGATTCGACCCCGGGTATCAGGCAGGTATCGAGACGATATTGGGCGGGTACCAGGTATTGGGTGAACGGAACATCGGCTCTTTGCCGTAGCGAAGAAAACAAGGGTCTGCTGCAAGCTGCGCTGAAACGGGCGAAGCGTGGCGGACATTGTCATAAGGTGAGACACCCAACGCGGTTATCGGGCGCTTCGAGCGCCTGAGAAGCCACAACGGCAGTCTGCCGCAGTTTTGAAGAAAGCCTGGCGGTTTTGCTGGATTGCGCTGCTTGTACATTTTGTTGCGCAGAAAACGCCGGCTGGGAAGAGACTGCTGCAGGATGCATCCGGCTGCTGCTGGCTGCGCTGCCGGCTCCTCGATTCGTTTGACGGACGTCGAGCCGCAGTGCTGTGCCGCTTAAGCCGACAGCCGTCGAATCACGGCGTGTCAAACCTGTTCGCATGTGCCCAGGGCTTTCTGCCTGTCGCGACGCATCTCGTCGCACATTGGTGGCAAAGCCCGCTCCAGGCAATTCTCCGAGCCAGAACTCCCGCTCCAGCGTGCTTTGTGACAACAAACACATAAGCGCGGCGCGCCCGCCCTCCTGCTTCACGCGACTGACAAACGCGCGAATTCGCTCGACGGGGGCCGGCAGAGCCGCTCTGGAGCCGTCCAATGAAACGCATGCTGTTTAACGCGACGCAGCAAGAAGAATTGCGCGTCGCTATCGTCGATGGGCAAAAACTCATCGACATCGACATTGAAACCGCCGGGCGCGAACAGCGCAAAGGCAACATCTACAAGGGAGTCGTCACCCGCATCGAGCCGTCGCTCGAAGCCTGTTTTGTGAACTACGGCGAAGACCGCCATGGTTTCCTGCCGTTCAAGGAAGTTGCCCGCCAGTACTTCAAGGACGGCGTGGACATGCGCTCCGCGCGCATCCAGGACGCGCTGCGCGAAGGCCAGGAACTGATCGTCCAGGTCGAGAAGGAAGAGCGCGGCAACAAGGGCGCGGCCCTGACCACGTTCATTTCGCTCGCCGGACGTTACCTTGTCCTGATGCCGAACAACCCGCGTGGCGGCGGTGTATCGCGCCGGATCGAGGGCGACGAACGCCAGGAATTGCGCGAAACGATGGCCCAGCTCGACTTGCCGGAAGGCATGAGCATCATCGCGCGTACGGCAGGGATCGGCCGCTCGGCTGAAGAACTGCAGTGGGATTTGAACTACCTGATGCAATTGTGGCGCGCGGTGGAAGCGGCGTCGCAAAGCGGCGTAGCCGGCAAGCCGATGCTGATTTATCTCGAATCCAGCCTCGTGATCCGCGCGATCCGCGATTACTTCCAGCCGGATATCGGCGAAATCCTGATCGATACCACCGAGATCCATGACCAGGCCAGCGCCTTCATGGACATCGTGATGCCGGATAACTTGAGCAAAGTTAAACGCTATCACGACGACGTACCCCTCTTCTCCCGTTTCCAGATCGAACACCAGATCGAGACCGCGTATTCGCGCACGGTGCCGTTGCCTTCGGGCGGCGCGATCGTGATCGACCACACGGAAGCGCTAGTTGCCATCGACGTGAACTCGGCTCGCTCGACCAAGGGCGCGGACATCGAGGAAACGGCGACACGCACGAACCTCGAAGCCGCCGACGAAGTCGCGCGCCAGTTGCGCCTGCGCGATCTGGGCGGCTTGATCGTGATCGACTTTATCGATATGGAGTCGGCCAAGAGCCAGCGCGAAGTCGAGCAGCGCCTGAAAGACGCGTTGAAGCACGATCGTGCGCGCGTACAAATGGGCAAGATTTCGCGCTTCGGTTTGATGGAACTGTCGCGTCAGCGCCTGCGTCCGGCGTTGTCCGAAGGCAGCCATGTGACCTGCCCTCGTTGTAACGGCACCGGCCATATCCGTGACACCGAATCGTCCGCGCTGCAAGTGCTGCGGATCATTCAGGAAGAAGCAATGAAGGAAAACACCGCGGCAATTCATTGCCAGGTGCCGGTGGAAGTCACCGCTTTCCTGCTGAACGAAAAGCGTTCGGAAATCAACAAGATCGAGTCGCGTTTCAAGGTCAACGTCGTGTTGATCCCGAACAAGCATCTCGAAACGCCGCACTACAAGCTGGAACGCCTGCGTCACGACGATACACGTCTGGACGAGCCGCGTGCATCGTGGAAGATGGCCGAGGAAGCCGCGCACGAACTGGAATCCGAAACGGGTTACAGCAAGCGCACCGAGGAAGTGAAGCCCAAGCAGGAAGCGATGGTCAAGGGCATCACGCCAGCTTCTCCCGCGCCTAGCGCGCCGGTGAGGTCGCGGCGGCTCCGGTCGCGGCAA
>NZ_JBSIPA010000571.1:0-3746 GCF_053574605.1 Caballeronia sp. M23-90
AGCTGTCCTGAATCATCGTGTGCTGGCGATTCTTCCGGGACTGAACAGCACGCGATCCGAAAGCCACACGATCAGCATCGTCAACCCCATCAGCGGGAAAACGATGCCAAGCGCCGTCAAGCCGATCAACTGGCGCGGCTGAAGTTCGGACCGAAGCTGTCCTGAATCATCGTGTGCTGGCGATTCTTCCGGGACTGAACAGCACGCGATCCGAAAGCCACACGATCAGCATCGTCAACCCCATCAGCGGGAAAACGATGCCAAGCGCCGTCAAGCCGATCGCCCACGCGCGCATCGGCGGGTGCAACGCCGGCCGCGCCGGTGCACCTACCGCCCGGCTGGGCTTGCGCCTGCGCCACATCACGAAACCGCTCACGGTCATGGCGGCGAGCCCGAGCGAGATTGCCGAGGCGAGCGATTGATTCGCCACGCCAAAATAGCGGCCCATGTGCAGCGAAGTGCCATACGAAATCCACTGCGCCACACGTCCGTAATCACCGTAAGCGATGTCCGAGAGAATCCGGCCGCTGTATCGGTCGATATGAAGCGTGCGTTCGTCTTGCGGATTCGCGGGAAAGTAGGAGACGGTGTATACGCCCTGTGGCGTGGTGGGCAACGCAATGTCGTAGCCGTCTTTCACCCCCGCCTGCGCTGCAATGCCGATCACCTGATCGAGCGCAATCGTGGAATGGGTTGCATCGGCGGCGCTGTCTGGTACATGCGTTGCGCCGACCGCCCAGGGCGTTTGCGGTAACGGCAGGTCGTCCATCTTCATGCCGGCCATCGATGGATCGACCATGTTCATCGCCGGTGCGGGCGTTGTGGAATGTACGTGCGCCTTGCCCCACGCGCCCTTCGGGTATCCGAGTTGTGCCGACGTCGCGAGCGCCTTGAACTGCTTGCCCCACGTGCTCGACCACGGCAGGCCGCTCAGCACGAAGAACAATGCGCCGAGTGCGAGCCATGCACCACCGACCGCATGCAACTCCCGCCACCAAGCACGGCCTTTCGCTGACGACAAACGTGGTATGAAACGGCCGTTCTTCTGTTGCGCTTTCGGCCACCACAACGCCACGCCCGTAGCGATCATCACGAGCGTCCAGCAGCCGGCAAGCTCCATTACGATTTCGCCGGTCTTGCCCAGCAGCAAGCCGCGATGAATATTGCGGACCTGCTTCATCAACCGGTTCTCGACGCTCAACCGTCCCAGCACTGCGCCGTTATACGGATCGATATAAACGCTTTCACTCCCGCCCGATCGAAGCCTGAATACGAACTCGGCGCTGCGGCGAGGATTGTTGTTGACGACGACGGTCGTCGGCGTTGCATCGCGCGGCTCGGCGGCGGTGGCTTTCGCGAGCAACACCTGCTGGCTCATACGCGGTTCGGCGCGGGCACTGACGATCATCCGGTCGTGATACAGCAACGGTTCGATCTGCGGCTGGAAGCAATACAGCGTGCCGGTGATCGCAAGCACCAGCAAGAACGGCATGACAAACAAGCCGGCATAAAAATGCCAGCGCCAGAGCAGACGATGCCGCGCGAGCGCGCGGGCATCGGAAAGTGAAGCGGATTGCATGTGAGTTGTCCTTTTAAGGTGCCTAGATCCCGATACGCCCTTCGACATAAACCGTCCGGCCCGCATACGGATGGAACACGTAATAGCGATGATCGAAGAGGTTATCGACGCCGATTCCAAGCTCGGTCCGCTTGGTCGGCCGGAAGGTGAACTTGGCGTCCACGACGGTGTACGTGCTGGTTCCGCCGTAGGTGTTCGGGTTCGTATCGGTGTTGGTCAGCGTGTTGTACTCGCGGCCCGAATAGCGCGCGGCGAGAGTGATTGCGCTCTGGCTCGTCGCACGCCACGTCGCGGCGACGTTCGCGCGCCACAACGGAATCCGATAAAAATATTTGCCCACTGACGCCGGATTGCCGCTGTTCGCGATGATCTTCGACTGCGTGTAGGCCACACCCGCCGTCAGATCCAGGCCATGGATCAGCACGTCCTGCCCTTCGTAACTCGTCTCGATGCCGCGCGAGCGCACCTTGTCGATATTCTGGAAGTTGGTGATGTTCGGTATCACTGTGGTGTTCGTCTGGCTGAACAAGGTGTTCTTCACATCGTCCTGGAAGAGCGTGAACCGATACACCCCGTTGCCGTGTTGCCACTCGGCCGTCAGCTCCTTCGAGAGATCGTCCTCGGGCTTGAGGTTCGGGTTGTTATTGACGATCGACAAACCCGTGATCTGCCCTTGAAACAACTCGCCGACGGTGGGAAACCTGTAGGCGCGTCCTATCGATGCACGCAGCAAAAGATCTTGCGTGGCATCGAAAGAAAGCGACGCCTTGGGAGACCAGTGGCTCTGGCTGACTTCACCGTAGTCAAGCGATGTCGCGCCGATCGCCCGCGAGCCGTCGTACGCATTCCAGTTCTCGTAACGCGCGCCGTAGGTGAATTTCCAGCGCGGCAGGAAACGCCACGCGTCTTGCGCGTAGACGGCTTGCGTTTGCGTGCGTCCGCCGAATGCATTGGCGAACGATGTCCCGCCTCCGTCGCGCCACGCGGCCGTGTTGTAGGTTTCGTTGTCTAGGAAATAGTCGTCGTAGTGGTAACCGAACGACAGCCAGTGGGCAGCGAGCCCTGCCGTCGGCGATTCGGGCGTCCATGTCGTGCGCAGGTCGAGTGTCTTCCAGCCGGTGCCGTCGCCGAAAGCGATCGTGCCTGGACCGTTACCCGGCACGCCTGAGTTCGCCGTGCGCGCAATGCTCTGCGTGATGTCGAAATAAGACGCCACCGCTTCGGCATTCCAGCCCGTTGCATTGCGCGTTTTCAGCGATAACCCGTACAGGAAGTTCTCGCTCGAACCCTGGCTCGGCGCAAACGTCGCGGCGGGAACGTTGTATTCGTAACCGCCTATATTCACAAGGCCGCTATACACGGGGTTGCCGGCGGCATCGCGGAGAAACGACTGGGTGTCGCTGTTGTATTTTTGATGCCAGTAGCCGAGCGTGAAGCCGGCTTGCAACGTCGGCGTGAAGTCGTATGCCAGTTTCAGCTTGAACTGGTCCTGGAAGGTCCGCTCGATGCCTTCGGCCGTTACGCCCAAAACTGCGGTTCGCGCGTTGTTCTGGTCGTAGTAGAAGAGCGCGCCGGTAACCGGCCGATCGGTCGTGCGAGCCGGAACATTCGATGCCGCGAGCGTTGCGAATTGCAGCGGCTGCCCGGTGTTTTCCAGATGATTGACGCCGATGAGCCAGGAGAGGTTGCCGTTTTTATCGCCGATGGTCGCCGACGAATTCGTCCCGTTGAAACTGCGGTTCACGCCGAACAGATCGAAATGCTGGCTGAACGCCTGGACGTGGGCGTCGGCTTCGAATTTTTGCGGCATGCGTGTGGTGATCGCGACCGTCGCGCCGATCGAGTTGCCCGGATACAGCGCGGAATATGGGCCGTAGATCACATCGGTGCGGTCGATGTTGTCGGTGAAGACCATCGACCAGCGCGGCGCGAAGCTGAACGTGTTGCCGAGGAAATTGCTGAGCAAAAGGCCGTCGGCGTAGACGAGACCGCGCGCCGTTTGCGAATTGCTCGTGCCGCGTACGGCGACGGGCGAGTTCACGTCGCCTATGAAGCGCTTGCGCACCGCCATGTTCGGCACGTATTTCAGCACGTCTTCGGCCGTCACCACGTTCCAGTATTGCGACTGTTCGGCGGTGACCGTTGCGGTCGTGGAAGGCAGGTCCGA
>NZ_JBSIPA010000572.1:0-3732 GCF_053574605.1 Caballeronia sp. M23-90
ATCAGAGCGTCTTCATCTGCGGCTTCGGGAAGGCTCCAGAGGCCGCCCCAGATGCCGCTCGGCGGCCGTTTTTCGAGCAGGACCGTGTCGCCGTCCTGCAGAACCAGCATCCATGTCTTGCGCGTCGGGACCGTCTTTTTCGGCCGCGCCGTGGGCAACTGTTTTTGCCGCCCGGTGACATTCGCCACGCAATCCGGCGCGAACGGACAGCGCGCGCAATCCGGCTTGCCGCGCACGCAAAGCGTCGCGCCCAGATCCATCAAACCCTGCGTGTAGGCCGTGACTTCGTCCTTGTGCGCAGCATCTGGCAGCAAGGATTCGGCGAGCGTCCACATCGCGTTCTCGACTTTCTTCTCGCCCGGGAATCCTTCTACGCCGAACACCCGCGCCAGGACGCGCTTCACGTTGCCATCGAGAATCGTCGCACGCGCACCGTACGCGAACGATGCAATCGCCGCCGCCGTCGAGCGGCCGATTCCAGGCAATTCCGCGAGTTCATCGACGGTGCGCGGGAACGCACCACCATGTTCGGTCGCGACGACATCGGCGCACCGATGCAGGTTTCGCGCGCGTGAGTAGTAGCCGAGGCCGGCCCAAAGCGCCATGACGTCATCAACAGGCGCGGCGGCGAGCGTGTCCACATCGGGGAAACGCTCGAGAAACCGCGCGTAATACGGAATCACCGTCGATACCTGCGTCTGCTGCAGCATGATTTCGGACAGCCAGATCCGGTACGCATCGCGCGTGTTCTGCCACGGCAGGTCATGACGGCCGTGAACGCGTTGCCACGCGATCAGGCGAGTGGAGAAATCGGTGAGCTGGAGCATGTCGGCTAGCGCTGGCAGCGCGGGCAAAAGTACGTGGATCGCTGGCCTTGCACGATATGTTTGATGGCCGTGCCGCAAACGTGGCACGGCAGGCCGGCGCGATCATAGACGAAATAATCGAGCTGGAAATAACCGGACTCACCGTTGCTGCCGACAAAATCACGCAGCGTACTGCCGCCTTTTTCGATGGCCGCCGCGAGCGTCGTGCGCACGGCGTCGGCGAGAAGATCGTAGCGCACGAGCGAGACGCGCCCGGCGGCGACCGTCGGCCGGATTCCCGCACGAAACAGGCTTTCCGATGCATAGATATTGCCGACGCCCACGACCATCGTCCCCGCAAGCAGCGCCTGTTTGACGGACACCTTGCGCCCGCGGGTCATGCGGTACAGCAGCGCGCCGGAGAACCCGGCGGTGAACGGCTCGACGCCCAGGCCGGCAAGCAGCGGATGATCGAGAACGTCGCCGTCTTCGCGTGCATGCCAGAGCACGGCGCCAAAACGCCGTGGGTCCCGGAAGCGCAAAATGAAGTCGTCGAAGATCAAATCGATATGATCATGCTTTGCAGCGTCGGGCGGGCGCGGCACGTTACGCAAGACCCGCAGCGTTCCCGTCATGCCAAGATGCACGATCAGCCAACCTTCAGAGGTTTCGAACAGCAGGTACTTGCCGCGGCGCTCGACCTTGTCGATCTTCAGCGCTTTCATCGTCTTTGAAAGATGCGCCGGAATCGGCCATCGAAGCGCGGGCGTGCGGATATCGACGCGCTCGACACGGCGGCCGGCAACGAACGGTTCAATACCGCGTCGGGTTACTTCGACTTCCGGCAGCTCTGGCATGTTTTACTGGTCTGCAACTTGCTGTGGGACGTGCGCGTATTGTAGCGAGCGCGATACAATCGACTGAAACATTGATCGGATTTCCATGAACTTGTCCTTCGTTAAGTTGTTTTCGAAACAGCGTGCAGCGGCCGCTGAAACGATTGCGGCACGCGGTAAGCCGGTCCCATCGAACAAGCTTGCGGCAGCGGTTGCGCTCGCCGTGGCAGTGTTCGCGCTTGGCTCCGCCCATGCTCAAAGTCCGGCGCAACTCCCCGCTCCGGACGACGACCAGGCCGCGATCAGCGCAGCCGACCTGATTACAGCGCCGCCCACGGGCAAGGAAACACAGGACCTGCCCAATATTGCGGCGTCCAGCCAGATCGTGTTCCAGGTACTCGCGGCCGAAGTCGCGTTGCAGCGCAGCCAGGCAGCGCCCGCTTACCAGACGTATCTCGCGCTCGCGCGCGATACGCACGACCCTCGTTTCGCCCAACGCGCAACCGAGATTGCGATTGCCGCACAAAGTCCCAACGACGCGCTGACGGCCGTTCAGCTCTGGCAGCAGTTCTCGCCGAACTCGGAACGCGCGGCGCAATTGAGCGCGTCGTTGCTGATCCTGTCGGGCAAGCCCGACGACGCCGAACCGATCCTCGCACGCGAGCTCGCGAAGATTCCGCAGGAACAGCGCGGCGACGCCATCATCTCGCTGCAGGTCCTGATCTCGCGCGGGCCCAATCGCGTAGGCGGGCTGAATGTGTTGAAGGATCTGGTCAAGAACGACATGGACCGGCCGGAAACGCAACTCGCGCTCGCCCGTCAGCAAATCGCCGCCGACGACCAGCCGGGTGCAAAGGCATCGCTTGAGAAAGCGCTGCAGCTCAAGCCCGATTACTTGCCCGCCGCGTTGACGCTCGCACGCATGGGTCCGGCTGAGCGCAACGAAGGTATCGCTTCGTTCGAAAAGTACGTCGACAAGAATCCGAAATCGCACGACGCGCGGCTTGCGCTCGCGCAACTGTATTTATCGGCGGATCGGCTCGATGACGCGCAAAAGCAGTTCGAAGCCATGCGCAAGAACGACGCGAAGGACCTGACGCCGCTGATGGCGCTCGCGTTGATCAACATCCAGAAGAAGCAGCCGGACAAGGCGAAGGATTACCTGAATCAGTACGCCAAGGCGGCTGAAGCCACGCCGGGTGCCGATCCGGGTCAGGCGTACATCTACCTCGCGCAGATCTCGCTCGATCAGAAAGACGATGTCGCGGCGAACCAGTATCTCGACAAGATCACGCGTTCAAGCCAGCAGTACTTGCCGGCGCAGGTCACGCGCGCACAGATTCTTGCGAACCACGGCAAGGTCGACGAAGCCCGTCAGTTGCTCGGCAGCCTGCAGACCTCTGACCCGCGCGACCTCGCTTTGCTCGCCCGCACGGATGCATCGCTGCTGTTCCAGGCGCAGCGATATCCGGAGGCGGAGGCGGCTTTGTCGAAGGCATCGGCGGCTTTCCCCGAAGACCCCGATCTCACGTACGACTACGCAATGGCCGCCGAGAAAAACGGCCACTACGACGTAATGGAAACGCAGCTTCGCAAGCTGATGAAGACCCAGCCGGATAACCCGCAAGCGTATAACGCGCTCGGTTATTCGCTCGTCGATCGCAACGAGCGTCTGGACGAAGCGGTGAAGCTGATTGAAAAGGCGGTATCGCTGGCGCCGAACGATGCGTTCATCATGGACAGCCTGGGCTGGGCGAAGTATCGGCAGGGCAATGACGCCGAAGCGGCCAACATCCTGAAGAAAGCCTACGATTTGCAGCCGAACGCGGAAATCGGCGCGCATCTCGGCGAAGTGCAATGGAAGTCCGGGCAGCAGGACCAGGCTCGCAGCACGTGGCGTCAGGCGCAAAAGCTCGAACCCGGCAACGACACGCTCGTCAAAACGCTCAAACGATTCCAGGTGAACGACCTTTGAACTTGAATGCAATGAATGTTCTGAACGGCCAGCGCGCTCGACGCAGCGCACTGGCGTTGATGGCGGCAAGCGCCGTGCTCCTCTCCGGCTGCGCGGTCAAGCCGCGGGTGCCGAC
>NZ_JBSIPA010000573.1:0-3727 GCF_053574605.1 Caballeronia sp. M23-90
GCCTTCAGCCGCCGCTTTGGTCCGCTGCAAATCCACGTGCTTCACCAGTTCCAGTTGAGTGGCCACCCGGAGATCCTGATCGTTTCGAACGTGATGGAAAACGGCAAGCCGATCGGTCTCGGCGATGTCGGCGGCTGCGAAAAAGCGCCGCTTCGAGGTGCACTACCCCGACTTGTCGCTATGCACCGATAACGGCGCGATGATTGCGCTCGCCGGCGCCTTGAGGCTTGCGCGCTGGCCCGATCAAGCCGTGCGCGATTACGCTTTCACGGTGAAGCCGCGCTGGGATCTGACGTCCCTGGCGGCCGCCTAGTTTAAGAATGTAGTTCCAAGACGGGTCAGGAAACCCGCTTGTCATGCTCGATCACCGCGTAGGCGCTGTGATTGTGAATGGACTCGAAGTTCTCCGCTTCCAGCACATAAGCCACGATCCGCGCATCCGCGTTCAGGCGCGTGGCAACATCGCGTACAAGGTCTTCTACGAACTTCGGATTTTCGTACGCGCGCTCGGTCACGAATTTCTCGTCGGGCCGCTTCAGCAAACCCCACAACTCGCACGACGCCTCTTCTTCCGCAATCCGGATCAGGTCTTCAACGGCCAGATCGCCCGTGAACTCTGCGCTGATCGTCACATGCGAGCGCTGGTTGTGCGCGCCGTACTGTGAAATCTGCTTCGAGCACGGGCACAAGCTCGTCACCGGCACGAGCACTTTCAGCGACGTCCGCGTTTCGCCCGCGCGAATCTCGCCCGCGAATGTGACCTCGTAGTCCATCAGGCTTTGCGCGCCGGAGACCGGCGCGGTCTTCATGACGAAGTACGTAAACGATACTTCGATACGCCCCGAATGCGCCTCGAGCTTGAGCAGCATCGCGGCGAGCATGGAACGGAGAGCGGTTTGGTCGAGCGGCGCGCGATGCTCTTCGAGCAAGGCCACGAAGCGCGACATGTGGGTGCCCTTCTGATCGGCGGGAAGGTGGACGTCGAGATTCCAGAGACCCACGCCCGGCTGCAATTCGCCGGTCGATGTCCGGATGGTCAGCGGATATCGCACCGCTTTAACGCCTACGCGCTGGATCGGGATCTGCCGCGTGTCGAGCGAGCTCTGGACATCGGGCATCGCAAAGGCGGGATTCATCTGGTTCATTGAATTTCCTTGTCCGTCGCGCGCATTGTGGTCGTTATCACGCGAGGATGCAGCGGCGATGCAACCTGGCGGACGTCCCCGACGCCCGCCGTAGCACTGCAATCATAGAAGTCAAGCGACGCGTTTGGTCAGCTTGCCGGTGTCGCTCTGGACGTCGTGTGAGACGGCGTCTTTCAGGAAACGCTCGCGAATCGACTTCGCGATCCCCGCCCCGTCCAGCCCGCACGACACTAGCAACTTGACCGGATCGCCATGATCGATAAACACGTCCGGCAAGCCGAGTTGCAGCACCGGCTTGATGACCGAGCTGGCGAGCAGGCTTTCCACGCAGGCCGAGCCCGCGCCGCCCATGATCGCGCCTTCTTCGACGGTCACGAGCGCGTCGTGCGTGGCGGCCAGTTCCCGCAGCAGATCGGCATCGATAGGCTTGACGAAACGCATGTTGGCTACGGTCGCGTCCAGTTCTTCGGCAGCGGCAAGCGCGGGTGCGACCATGGTGCCGAACGCAAGAATCGCGATGCGCGAGCCCGAACCCACTTTTTGCGTCGATTCGCGCCGGATTTCGCCCTTGCCGAGCGGGAGGGCCGTCATCTTCTTGACGATCTTCACACCCGTGCCCGCGCCGCGCGGATAACGCACGGCCGTGGGGTTCGGCTGCTGCAACGCCGTGTAAAGCATCTGGCGGCATTCGTCTTCGTCGGACGCGGCCATCACCGTCATGTTCGGGATGCAGCGCAGGAACGCGAGGTCGTAGTTGCCGGCATGCGTCGCACCGTCCGCGCCGACCAGACCCGCACGGTCGATGGCGAACACCACCGGCAGGTTCTGCAATGCGACGTCGTGGATCAACTGGTCATACGCACGCTGCAGGAAGGTCGAGTAGATCGCGACGACCGGGCGCATGCCATCGGCGGCCAGACCGCCCGCAAACGTCACGGCGTGCTGCTCGGCAATACCGACATCGAAATAACGATCCGGGAAGCGCTTCTCGAACTCCACCATGCCCGAGCCTTCACGCATGGCCGGCGTAATGCCGACAACGCGCGAATCCTGCTCCGCCGCGTCGCAGAGCCATTCGCCGAAGACCTGCGTGTAGGTTTTCTTCGATGGCACCGTAGAAGGCTTGATGCCCTCTGCCGGATTGAATTTGCCCGGCCCGTGGTACAGCACCGGATCGGCTTCGGCGAGCTTGTAGCCTTGCCCTTTCTTCGTCACGACGTGCAGGAACTGCGGACCACGCAGCTCCTTGATGTTCTGCAGCGTCGGAATCAGTGATTCGAGATCGTGACCATCGATTGGCCCGATGTAATTGAAGCCGAATTCCTCGAACAACGTGGCCGGCACGATCATGCCCTTCGCGTGTTCCTCGAGCTTGCGGGCGAGATCGAGCATGGGGGGCGCCACGCGCAGCACACGCTCCACGCCGGCACGTGCGGCGGCGTAGAAACGCCCCGACATCAGGCGCGCAAGATGGCGATTCAGCGCGCCGACCGGCGGCGAGATCGACATGTCGTTGTCGTTCAGGATCACGAGGAGCGGCACGTCGTCGGCCACGCCAGCGTTGTTCATGGCTTCGAAGGCCATGCCGGCGGTCATTGCGCCGTCGCCGATCACCGCGATGGAATAACGGTTGTCGCCCTGCAGCTTGCTCGCGATCGCCATGCCAAGCGCCGCCGAAATGGACGTGCTGGAGTGCGCTGTGCCGAAGGTGTCGTATTTCGATTCGCTACGGCGCGGAAAGCCGGAAATCCCGCCAGCCTGGCGCAGCGTTTTCATCTGGTCGCGGCGGCCCGTCAGGATCTTGTGCGGATAAGTCTGGTGGCCCACGTCCCAGACGATTTTATCGTTCGGGGTATCGAAGACGTAATGAAGCGCTATCGTCAGCTCGACCGTTCCGAGATTCGACGACAAATGCCCGCCCGTCTGCGACACGCTGTCGAGCACGTAGGCACGCAACTCTTCGGCCAGCGGTTTTAGTTCGTGGCGGTCCAGCGCTCGCAATGCGGCCGGATCGTCGATGGTTTTCAGCAAGTCGTACATCGTCGTCCCATTTAGGAAAACTGGCGAAAGCCGTTTCAGGTCTGCAAGCATCTTGCACGCCCGCCGGTTTCGCGTTTTATCGTATGTTTCAGTTCACCCGGTTCACAACCAGGTCGGCCAGTTCGCCCAGTCGGGCGGCCCGCGGGCCAAACGGCGCTAGTGCAGCATGGGCATCGCGGCCCAGTTGAGCTGCCAGTTCGCGCGATGCATCGAGTCCGATGATCGACACGTACGTCGGTTTGTCGTCCTTTGCGTCCTTGCCCGCCGTCTTGCCAAGCGTGGCGGAGTCTGCGGTGACGTCGAGAATGTCATCCACGACCTGGAACGCCAGGCCAATTGCGGCCGCATACGAATCCAGTGCGCTCATGGCGGCCGCGTCCGGTGCTTCGCCACAGAGTGCACCCATTCTTACGGCCGCGCGCAACAAGGCGCCGGTTTTCTTTCGGTGCATGGTCTCGAGTTCCGGGCGCGACAGCTTGCGTCCGACGCTCTCCAGGTCGATGGCCTGCCCGCCCGCCATCCCCACCGAACCACTCGCCAGA
>NZ_JBSIPA010000574.1:0-3718 GCF_053574605.1 Caballeronia sp. M23-90
GGCAAGCAGCCCGACCTGTACATCACCCTGTTCGATCACACCGCCACGCACACGTACCTCGCGCGCACGGGCCTGCTCGGCGGCGATTTCCCGAACCATAACGACGTCTTCACGCTGGTTCCCGGCGCAAACGCACCAGCCGCCAGCGCTGCACAACTGGTGAAGTTCACGACGGACGTGTATTCCGGCGACATCGACACACGTGGCGGCACGCTCTCGAAGCTTTCGCTCGTGAAGGAAGGCGACGGCAAGCAGCCCGACCTGTACATCACCCTGTTCGATCACACCGCCACGCACACGTACCTCGCGCGCACGGGCCTGCTCGGCGGCGATTTCCCGAACCATAACGACGTCTTCACGCTGGTTCCCGGCGGACAGACGTCCATGGGCGACGGCAACACGTTGTCGCTTGCGTTCGAGTCGCCGGTCAAGGGTGGCGTGAAGGTCATCAAGACCTACACGTTCACCCGCGGCAGCTATGTGATCAACGTCGATACGAAAGTGCAGAACGTCGGCACCGCGCCGGTCACGCCGCGCCTCTATATGGAACTCGTGCGTGACAGCTCGCCGGTGGAAACGCCGCGCTTCTCGCATACGTTTATCGGGCCGGCCGTTTATTCGGACCAGCATCATTTCCAGAAGATCGATTTCAGCGATATCGACAAGGGCAAGGCAACGTTTACGCCCTCCGCCGATAACGGCTGGATCGCGATGGTGCAGCATTATTTCGCGTCGGCATGGATTCCGCAGCAGGGCGTGAAGCGCGACATCTATGTGCAGAAGATCGATCCGGCGTTGTATCGCGTGGGCGTGCAGCAGCCGCTGCAGACCATCGCGCCGGGACAGACCGTCGACGTGAAAGCGCGCCTCTTCGCCGGTCCCGAAGAAGAGCGGATGCTGGAAGGCGTCGCACCGGGTCTTGAGCTGGTGAAAGACTACGGCATGGTGACGATCATCGCCAAGCCGCTGTTCTGGCTGCTCGAGAAGATCCATAGCTATGTGGGCAACTGGGGCTGGGCGATCATCCTGCTTACGCTGTTGATCAAGGCGGTGTTCTTCCCGTTGTCGGCAGCGAGCTACAAGTCGATGGCGCGCATGAAAACCATCACGCCGCGCATGACGCAGATCCGCGAGCGTTACAAGGGCGATCCGCAGAAGATGAACGCGGAACTAATGGCGCTTTACAAGACCGAGAAGGTCAATCCTTTCGGCGGATGTTTGCCGGTCGTGGTGCAGATTCCGGTGTTCATCTCTCTGTATTGGGTGCTGCTGTCGTCGGTGGAAATGCGCGGCGCGCCGTGGATTGGCTGGATTCACGATTTGTCGCAAGCCGATCCGTTCTTCATCTTGCCGGTGCTGATGGCTGTATCGATGTTCCTGCAAACGCGGTTGAATCCCACGCCGCCGGACCCGATTCAAGCCAAGATGATGATGTTCATGCCGCTGGCTTTCTCGGTCATGTTCTTCTTCTTCCCGTCAGGGCTGGTTTTGTACTATGTAGTGAACAACGTGCTTTCCATCGCCCAGCAGTACTACATCACGCGGATGATGGGGCAGAAGAAAGTGGCGAAGGCTTAAGGTCTTGCTGAATGGTTTGAAAGAAAACGCCCGGCTTGCCGGGCGTTTTCCTTTGGGAAATTGCTAAAGGCGTTTTACCGCTTGCTCCCCGCTCCATAAAACTGGTCAATAAGCTCTTCGAGCAAATACCGGTGATGCGGAGACAGCGCTTCGATCTTCGATGCAAGCTCCAGCGTTTCCTCGGACGCCGGATATTTTTCATCGTGGGCAATGGGCTTTGGCGCGCTTTGTGGAGTACCACTTGGCGGCGGACCGTAATGCAACCAGTGTTGCTCGACCTTGAACCACGCTGCAAGCGTGGCCAGTTTGTCGGCGGTGGGAATTGAACGCGCTGTCAGCCATTTGTGTGTTGTCTGAGCTGAAACAGGTTCGCCGTGGTATCGCAAATTGAAATGCAAGGCGAGATCAGTTGCGCCGCGCATCTTCTCGGGCGCGCGTGTCATCGAAAATTTGAGCCGATCCGAAAAATCGGCTTTCTCTTGGGGTGTTGGCATAGGTCGCGATTGTGCGAGGCAAACGCACTTGCAAAGTCAACCACCTGCGCTAGATATGGCGCAAGTTCCGCATTTTTATCGAGTTCGGGAAAAACAATCACAATTTCAGCGCTGATTACCCAAACGGTGCAAACCCCTTAGCCGTGACATTTGCGTACACCGAAACGATGCACATCCCCGACTCACCCTCCAATCCATCATAGCCCACATAAGATAGATTAAGAATTGTCTTAGCGGGGTTGCTTAGCAAAGCGAAACCAAGTCGCCGCGCTACAATGCCGCGACTCATTACTTGCCTCATTGACTGCCGTTTAGTTCGAGAAAATCATGTCCAACAATGACTCCGATCCGATCGTTGCGATCGCCACCGCGCCGGGTCGTGGCGGTATCGGCGTGGTGCGGCTGTCGTTCGGGCGCTCGGGCGGAGCGGCCGCGAAACACGCCATGCTTGCGCTGTGCGGCCAGCTCCTCGACGCGCGTCACGCGACCTATGCGCCGTTCACCGATGCACACGGCGAAGCAATCGATCGCGGCATTGCGATGTACTTTCCCGCGCCCCATTCCTATACCGGCGAACATGTGCTCGAGCTGCAGGGACATGGTGGTCCGATCGTGCTGCAACTGCTGCTGCAGCGGGCTATCGATACCGGCCGCGATTTCTGTTTGCGGCTCGCCGAACCGGGCGAGTTCACGCGGCGCGCGTTCCTCAACGACAAGCTTGATCTTGCGCAAGCTGAAGCCGTCGCTGACCTGATCGAAGCAAGCACGGAGGCTGCGGCGCGATCCGCGGGCCGTTCACTCGATGGCGCATTCTCCCGCCAGATCCATGCGCTCGTGGAAGACGTCATCACCTTGCGGATGCTGGTCGAGGCGACGCTCGATTTCCCCGAAGAGGAGATCGACTTCCTCGAAGCTGCGGATGCTCGCGGCAAGCTTGCACGCATCCGCGCGCTGCTCGACAAGGTGCTCGCCGATGCACGCCAGGGCGCGCTGTTGCGCGAGGGGTTGTCGGTGGTGCTTGCGGGGCAGCCGAACGTGGGCAAGTCGTCGCTTTTGAATGCGCTGGCGGGTGCGGAGCTGGCTATCGTTACGCCGATTGCCGGCACTACACGCGACAAGGTCACGCAGACCATTCAGATAGAAGGCATTCCGATTCATGTCATCGATACCGCCGGCCTGCGCGAGACGCAGGACGAAGTTGAGCGCATTGGTATTGAAAGGACGTGGGGCGAAATTGGCCGCGCGGATGTGGTCCTGCATCTGCTCGATGCACGCGAAAAGCTGAGTGCTGACGATACCGCCATATCAGCGCGCTTTCCTGCGGGCGTGCCGGTCGTGCGCGTGTTGAACAAGGCGGATCTGGCGGGCGTGGCGGCATCGGCGTCAATTGCCGGCGATGAAGTGCGCGAGGTGCGTTTATCGGCGAAGACGGGCGATGGGATCGCACTGCTGCGCGACGAACTGCTGAAGATCGCCGGATGGCAGGCAGGAGCGGAAAGTATCTATTTGGCGCGCGAGACGGCATCGGCGTCAATTGCCGGCGATGAAGTGCGCGAGGTGCGTTTATCGGCGAAGACGGGCGATGGGATCGCACTGCTGCGCGACGAACTGCTGAAGATCGCCGGATGGCAGGCAGGAGCGGAAAG
>NZ_JBSIPA010000575.1:0-3672 GCF_053574605.1 Caballeronia sp. M23-90
TGCTACGACCGCGCCGGCGCAGCCGGGCGCAGGCGGCAGCAGCAAGTCGCAAGGCTTGCCGGATTATTCGGACCCGGCAGCAAAGTAACGCTGATCTACCGCTGAACTCGCGGTACGGCTATCGGGCTGTATCGCGAGGAATCGGCGCCGGCGAGGGTTCTCCAACCCGCCGCGGCATTCCGAGCTGCGCGCGCAACATCCCTCGATCCAGCTCCTTCTCCCAGGCAGCGACCACGATCGTCGCCACGCCGTTGCCCAGAATATTCGTGAGCGCCCGGCATTCCGACATGAACCGGTCGATGCCGAGAATCAATACCATCGCCGTCACCGGCACGGTCGGCACCACCGAAAGACTCGCGGCCAGCGTGATGAATCCGGCGCCGGTCACGCCCGTCGATCCCTTCGATGTCAGCATGGTCACCGCCAGCAGCGTGACTTCCTGCATGACGGTCATGTGCGTGTTCGTGGCCTGCGCGAGGAACAGCACGGCGAGCGTCATGTAGATGTTGGTGCCATCGAGATTGAACGAATAACCGGTCGGCACGACCAGACCGACAATCCCGCGCGAACATCCGAGCCGTTCGAGCTTTTCCATCAGTTGCGGCAACGCAGCTTCTGATGTCGATGTCCCCAGCACGATCAACAACTCGTCCCTGATATACGCCAGGAAGCGAAACAGGCTGAATCCGCACAGCTTCGCGACCAGCCCAAGTCCACACGTCACGAACAGGAACGCGGTCAGATAGAACGTGCCGATAAGTTTCATCATCGGCAGGAGGGATTCGATGCCGTACCGGCCGATGGTGAACGCCATCGCCCCGAATGCGCCGATGGGCGCAAGACTCGTGATCACGTGGACGATCTTGAAGAACGCCTTCGACAAGGCCTCGATCAGCCCGATCACCGGCTTCGCCGGTTCGCCCATTACGGCAAGCGCAGAGCCGAACAGCATTGCGATCAGCAGCACCGGCAAGATGTCGCCCTGCGTAAATGCGCCAACGAACGTGTCCGGAATGATGTGCATCAGGAAACCAGCCAGACCTTCGCCGTGCTCGGCCTTGGCCGCATATCCGGCGATCGAGCTGGCATCGAGTGTCGATGGATCGACGTTGAAGCCCTTGCCCGGCTGCAGGATATGCGCGGCGAGCAAGCCGATGGCGAGAGCAATCGTCGATACAACCTCGAAGTAGATCAGCGCCTTCCCGCCCACACGCCCGACTTGGCGCATGTCGTGCATGCTCGCGATTCCCGTCACCACCGTACAGAAGATCACCGGACTGATGATCATGCGCACGAGTTTGATGAAGGCGTCGCCAAGCGGTTTCATCGCGATGCCGTCGGCGGGAAGGAAGTGGCCGAGCAATATGCCCGTAATGATCGCGGCGATCACCTGGACATAAAGCACTTTGTAGAAGGGTTTCCTGGCGCGCTTGAAATTCATGTCTCCTCCGTTGTTGAGGCAAAGCGCGTCCCCGCCGCCTTTGGCAAACGCCGAAAAGCAGTCAGGGTCGCGTCGTTTTGAATGCGGCCGAAGCCGCGCGGGCTACATCACGGCAGCCCAGGGATAGCGCTCGAAGTGGCGCTTTTCGAAGGCCTGAATATCGGCGAGTTGTGTAAGCGTCAGGTCGATCGTGTCCATGCCTTCGATCACCATGCGTTTATGGCGCGCCCCCAGCGGGAAGCTGAAAACCTTGCCGCTCGTGTCCGATGTCACGGTCTGCGCTTCGAGATCGATCTTGAGCCCGGATTCCGGATCATTCAGGGACTCACGCAGTAGGACGTCGACCGCCTCACGGTCCAGTTGCACGAGGAGCAGGCGATTGTTCATTGCGTTCGAGTAGAAGATTTCAGCGAAACTCGGCGCGATCACGGCATCGAAACCATATTGCTGAAGGCCCCACACCGCGTGTTCGCGGCTCGATCCACAACCGAAATTCGATCCGCCAACCAGGATGCGTGCGGCTTTGTACTGCGGCTGGTTCAGTACGCAGGATTGAATCGGATCGCCGTGTTCGTCGAAACGAAGGTCGTAGAGAAGGCCTGCGCTCAAACCGGCTTTGTCGATGATCCGAAGGAATTGCTTCGGCATGATCTGGTCAGTGTCCAGATTTTCGATGGGCAACGGCGCAGCGCTGCTTTCGATCATGGTCAACTTAGACATGGAACCTCTCCAGCGTGCGGACATCGGTGATCCTGCCGGTCAGTGCGGCGGCGGCGGCCATCGCGGGGCTCATCAGATGCGTGAGGCCGCCGCGTCCTTGCCGGCCTTCGAAATTGCGATTGGTCGTCGATGCACAGCGTTCGCCCGCTTGCAAAAAGTCGTCGTTCATCGCGAGACACATGGAGCAACCCGGCTCGCGCCATTCAAAACCGGCGCTTTTCAACGTGTCCGCGATGCCTTCCGCTTCGGCCTGACGACGCACGGAGCCCGAGCCCGGCACGACCATCGCGCGCACGCCCTGGGCGACCTTTTGCCCGCGAACGATCGCCGCAACGATACGCAAGTCCTCGATCCGCCCATTCGTGCACGAACCGATAAACACGCGGTCAATCGGCGTTCCGGCTATCGGCTGATTCGATTCGAGCCCGATGTACTCCAGCGCCCGGCGCAATGCTGCAGTGGCTTCCGGCGTGGCCTGGGAAGCGGCGTCGGGCACGAGCGCGTCCACGCGCATCGCCTGGTCGGGGCTCGTGCCCCACGTGACGAACGGCGCAATGTCGCTTGCGTTGAAGCGGTGCTCGGCATCGAAGCTTGCGCCGTCGTCCGACTTGAGCTGCGTCCAGTCGGCGAGCGCGGCTTGCCACGCGGTGTCATCGAGCGATGTTGCATGCGCACGGACGTAGTCGAACGTGGTTTGATCGGGCGCGATCAATGCCGCTCGCGCGCCCGCTTCCACGGTCATGTTGCACAAGGTCATGCGCGCTTCGGCCGAAAGCGTGGCGATCGTCGAGCCGGCGAATTCAACCGCATAACCCCGCGCGCCCTGAGCGCCGATCTGACTGATGATCCAGATGATCAAGTCCTTCGACGACGTGCCGTATGGCAACGCGCCGTCGATCGTGATGCGCATGGTCTGCGCCACGCGATAAACAAGCGTCTGCGTCGCAAGAACATGCTCGACCTCCGACGTGCCGATACCGAACCCCAGCGCCCCAAGCGCGCCGTAGGTAGTGGTGTGGCTGTCGCCGCACAGCACGGCCATGCCCGGGCGAATCAGGCCCAGCTCCGGCGCGATGATGTGCTCGATGCCCTGCAGCGGATCATTCGCGGCGAACAGGCGAATGCCGGCTTTATCGCAATTGCGCGCGAGGTTGTCGGCTTGCAGCAAGGACGCGGCGTCGCGAATCACGCGCGGCGATTCGGCGTGCGTCGGGATGATGTGGCTCACGACCGCGAGCTGCTGCTTCGGACGGCGCACGGGGCGGTGCTTCTCCGTGAGACCGCTGAACGCTTGCGGACTCGTGTACTCGTTCATCAGATGCAGATCGACGTACAGCAGGACGTTCTGGTCGTCGATATGCGAAACCGTGTGCGTATCGACGAGCTTTCCTAAGAAACTCACCTTCACGCTGGCGAGTCCTGAGGCTGTAGTGAATATCCAAATTGCGCCGCGCGGCGATGAAGCTGTTTGATGACACGGTCCCTGTACTGCTGTTCGTAATGATCCGCAC
>NZ_JBSIPA010000576.1:0-3659 GCF_053574605.1 Caballeronia sp. M23-90
TTACACGGGGAAAGTGCTGGTCGAACCGGCCGGCATACGTGCCGTCGTCGGGTTGGGCGAAACGGACGAGCCCGTTGTCCGTCACGCCTGGTGGCAAGCTCTGCGCGCGAGCCTGCAGAATGCCGGCCGGTTCGACCAGCACTTTCCCCGTGTAGTTCGTGTTGTTGCCGGTGAGTGCAAGCGTGCCTTGCTGGACATCCGCGATTGTCACGCCCGTCACCGTGCCGCTCAGCGTCCAGAACCCGGTGTCGTTCTTGATCAGCGAAGAGAAGTTCACCATGTTGCCGGGTAAGGTCGCGGTCCCTTCCCCGCTCAGGAAAATTGTGTTGTTGCCGCCGCCGCCATTGAAGTTGCCGCTGATACTGGAACCCGTGTAAAGGCGCAATGTGTCGTTGCCGCCTGCGAAAATCAGGTTGCCGATCACCTGGCCGCGATTTGTGAAATCGACCGCGCCATTGCCGGAACTGCCTATCACGTTACTCGGGGCCTGGATTACCCCGGTGGCGTTATTGATTACCGTATTCAGCCCGCTGGTATTCTGAAACCAGATAGCGGCCGAATTGATCCCGCGTATTGTCCCGTTATTGACGATCGTATTGCCGGCGCCTTCCGGATTCACCGCCTCAGCCGATCCCTGTGTACCCGCCGATATAACCGACCCGCCTTGCTGAACGGTCAACGTGCCGTTGTTGCGGAAATCGATTGTGTTGCCGCCCGTTCCATAAGTGCCTCCGGAGGTCCGCGCGCTGTTTTGCACCAGCGCACCTGATTGCACGGTTATGTTCGCATTGTCGGCGAGCGCAATTGCTGTTGCGTCTCCGAGAATGACCTGCGCATTCGGCCCGACCAGAACTGACGAACCGGTGGCGGCAGTGGGGCCTGTGCCGATCGTGGTCTGCCACGGCGAAGGCGCGCTGGTGTCACAGCTCGTAGCCGTTCCTGATGCGGTGCAATTTGCAAAGACCGGCAACGGCAGCAGCGCGATGTTGGCCAACACCGCAAGCCACGTAGCGGACACCCGCGAATGTGCCCCGGTAGACAAGACGTGTAGCTCTTTTTGATTGAGATTTGAAGGGTTTTCGAATAACGGAATCGCGGAAGGATCAATACGCATGCCAAGTAGCCTGCCTTCAAGGTTCGGTTACAAAGCCCCGGTTTGATTGGGTCAATAGTTATAATTTACGAAAAGAATAGGTAATAAAATTTGATCATACAAATTTTTATGAAAGTCGAAAATTAATACAGAATACTTACGTTCTTTCGCGGTGAATGGATAATAATTACTTCTCGGTGCAGATTAGCGCGGTAATTAATCCGCTGACCCGGTGAAATCCCGAGTGCGATATGAGGGAGAATCGGTATATCGATAATCCGATTTTTAAGTCAGGGCGGTGACCTTGCGCCTTTCGCCCCGGTTCGATCACTGGCTATTCCTGGCTATTCATCACGCATGCAAAACCAGTTTCTGCACGCGCCAGTTCAGCAGCTCGGCCACAAAGAGCGTGTTCTCCGACGGACACGCCATCTGGTGAATCCATCCAAACTGTTTGAGCTGCTTGCCGGACTCGCCGAGCACGCCGAGCAATTTGCCTTCGAGTGTCATCTTGTAGATGCGCCCCGGGAAAGCGTCCGCGCTGTATAAAACCTGATTCGGTCCCGGCGATATGCAAATCGCCCACGGCGAGCCCGGCGCAAACGTCCCGGCCGCAATGGCCGCTTCATCCGGCGCATAGCCTATCGCCGCGCGAGCGCCAGGCGGGACGGGGACATCGATGGTGAATTGCCGCTGGAAAGTGCCTTCGCCGTCGAAGACCTGAATGCGGCGGTTGCTGCGATCCGCAACGTACACGAGGCCTTCGGCATCGAGCGCGATGCTGTGCGGCGTGTGGAACTGGCCCGGACCCGTACCGCGTTCGCCCCACGACTTGAGCCAGTTGCCATCGCGATCGACCTTGGCGACGCGCGAGTTGATATAGCCATCGCTGATATAGGTGTTGCCGGCGTCGTCCCAGGCGACATCGGTAACCTGGCGAAAGCGGCCCGGCTCTGACGGCAGCGGCGGGTTCGGATGCTTGAGCGGACCGGTTTCTTCGTCGGCGGCTTCCTGCTTGCGACCGAACACCATCGCAACACGGCCTTCCGGCGTGAATTTGATGACCATGTCCGAGCCTTTGTCGGTCACCCAGATGTTGTCCTGTCTGTCGACCTTCACGCTATGGGCGAACGACCACGCATAGAGGTTATGGCCGATCTCGCGGATGAACTTTCCGTTCGGCGCGAATTCGAGCAGTTGCGCGGCCGCTGCGGCGTAAGCGGGTCCCGTGGTGTTGCCGCGCGACAGCACGAAGATGTGGCCATGCGAATTCAGCGCGACGCCGGAACATTCACCGAAGAAAACATCGCGGGGAAGATGCACGGGGTTCGGAATGGAATCGAAAGCAATGCTCGGGACTGTCTGTTCCTGCGCGCGGGCCGAAAGCGGCATGAGCGCCAGCGCCGCGGCGGCGCCACCCGCCAGCCGGATAAACCCTCGTCGATCAAGACCGCGCTCTTCAATTGCGCAGCATGGGCAGGACATCGAGTGATATTGGCTCATTGCGTTTGTCTCCATTTTTGAACGCAGGCCTATGCTAATCCGATTAACCCGCTCGTGGCTTATGCGGGACGGCGCCGGCATTTTGATAGCATTCAGCCTTCGTCAGCTGTTGGTAAGCCAGTGTGAAGCGTTTAGACCTCTCTGTTCTTCGACATTCCGGTTCAAAGCTGGCGGCTTGGATCAAGCCGTATGCCGCTATGTGCATTGCGCACTTGCGCCATCCCACGCGTCGCGGCGTGGCTCGCACGCTCGTGGCCATTCCCGCAGTCGCGCTGCTCTATGTGCTGTTGCTGATCCCCTTTACGCCGGGCATCGGGGATCTGCGTCGTGCCAAGATCGAGCAACCTGCTCAACTCTATTCCGCCGATGGCAAGCTGCTCGCCGAGTTTCGCCCGACCAACCGTGAATGGGTGCACCTTGCGGATATCTCGCCGAACGTGATCGATGCGCTGATCGCTACCGAGGATCATCGCTTTTATACGCACCACGGCCTCGACTGGCGCCGCACCGGGTCCGCTGCGCTGCACACGTTTTCCGGCAGCCGCCAGGGCGGCTCGACGATCACTCAGCAACTCGCGCGCAATCTTTATCCCGATGAGATCGGCCGTTCGCAGACGCTCACACGCAAGCTCAAGGAAGCGATCACCGCGCTCAAGATCGAAGCGCTTTATACCAAGAGCGAGATCCTCGAAACCTATCTGAACACGGTGCCGTTCCTGTACAACGCGTATGGCATCGAAATGGCGGCGCGTACTTACTTCGATAAATCCGCCGGCCATCTGGATCTGCTCGAAAGCGCCACGCTGATCGGGATGCTCAAGGGCAATAGCTACTACAACCCGGTGATCAATCCGGAGCGCGCCGTGCAGCGCCGCAATACCGTGCTTGCGCAGATGGTCAAGTTCGGGCATCTGTCGCCGGCCGCTTATGAAACGCTCAGGCGCCGGCCATTGCGTATCGACTTTGAACGGCAGGTCGAGGCGCCCGGCCGCGCGCCGCATTTTGCGCAGCAGTTGCGCAGGTGGCTGATCGACTGGGCCGACAGCAACGACTACAACATCTA
>NZ_JBSIPA010000577.1:0-3654 GCF_053574605.1 Caballeronia sp. M23-90
TTGTCGCTGGAGCTGACGGCACCCGACCGTCCGGGCATCGTGCAGGATCTGTCGGCGAGTTTGTCGGCGCACGACGTCAGCATCGAGAAACTCACCACGGAACTCGCGTCCGGACCCGCGCGGGCGCATCAGTTCGCGGTCAAGGCAGTGCTCGCTGTGCCCGAAAACATGTCAGTCGACGCCCTGCGCGCCCTGCTCGAATCGCTGGCTGCCGACATGCTGGCGGACATGGCTCTCGGGGAAAGCGGCGCATAACCGCGTTGACCCAGCTTCCCCCGTTCCATCAGCGAAGATGCCTCCTGGCCGATACCCGCGGCACGGCGTTTGCTCCACGATGGGGCACGCCACTGCGCGCATACACCAGGACACATTCTTAACGCCTTCGGCTTCCGTTCAATCAGGAAAACTTATGAAACTGCTCAATACTCAAGACGGTCTGCCGCGCCTTTCATGGGGTTCCGTGATCGCTGGCGTGATTCTCTCGTCCATCGTCTATCTCATCATGAGCGTGCTTGGTGCCGCCATAGGCGCCTCACTGCTGTCTCCGTTGTCCCAGCCCAATCCCATGCACGGATTCGGCTTTGGCTCAGGCGTCTGGGTGATCGTTACAACGGTGCTCGCTGTTTTCATCGGCTCTTATTTTGCCGGCCGATGCGCACCCGTCCTTGGCTGGCTGCACGGTCTCCTTTCATGGGCCGTCATGACACTTTTGATTGTCTTCGGCATGACGTCGCTGATCGGAAGCGCCGTGAGCACGGTTGGCAGCGTCGCCGCCACGAGCGCGCAAGTCGGCGCGACGGCCGCGAACCAGGCTAACGCAGACCCCTCCATGATGAATTCCGCGAAGCAGCAATTGCAGGCTGCGGTTGCATCGGCTGCGTCCGCCGCGTCGAGTCCCGACGCCGAACAGGATGCAAGGCAGACCGCCGATACCGCCGCACGCGGTGTCGCTCGTGCAAGCTGGTTCTCGTTTGCCGCCCTCCTTGTTGGAGCAATCATCGCCATTGTTTCGGGCGGCGCGGGGTTCCGTCATCAGCCTCCGTACGAGGATGTGGGCGGAACGGCCGTAGGCAACGATGCAATTTCCGCACGCAGCCGCGTGGTGCGTCCAGGAACCGGAACGCTGTAAATCTTTGGGCCAACCTGAAGCGGGCCGAAGCAAATTGCTTCGGCCTTTTTTGTATGGAACGTGCATTGCTGTGTACTTGGCCGACGACCAATCGTTTTTTTCAATTCGCCGAGGAGCACGCATGAGCACCGAAAACCAGTACGCAATGCAGGACCCCACCAAGCAATATCCCCAGCCCGAATTTGATAAGCAGCCGCAGTCTGCTCCCGGACTCACCGCCGACATGAACCCCAGGCCCGATCACGGCGAAACCAGCTACAAGGGTTTTGGCAGACTGGCCGGCCGGCGCGCGCTCATCACCGGTGCGGACAGCGGCATTGGCCGGGCCGTCGCGATCGCGTTCGCACGCGAAGGCGCGGATGTCGTGCTCAACTACCTGCAGAGCGAAGAGCAAGATGCGCGCGAAGTCGTGAGCCTTGTCGAGCAAGCCGGCCGCAAGGCGGTCGCACTTCCGGGCGATATCGGCGACGAGTCGTTTTGCAAGTCGCTCGTATCCCAGACGATCGAGCAGTTGGGCGGGATCGATATCCTGGTCAATGTGGCGGGCAAGCAGACGGCGGTCGAAGACATCGCCGATCTGAGCACCGAGCAGTTCGAAGCCACGCTGCGCACCAACGTTCTTGCCATGTTCTGGCTCTGCAAGGCAGCGCTGCCGCACATGCCGCCGGGCGCGACGATCATCAACACGACCTCCATTCAAAGCTACCAGCCAAGCCCGAGCCTGCTCGACTATGCACCTTCCAAAGCTGCCATCACCGCATTCACGCATGCACTGGCGAAGCAAGTCATTGGCAAGGGCATTCGTGTGAACGCCGTTGCACCGGGACCGGTATGGACACCGCTGCAGCCAAGCGGCGGACAGCCACAGGAAAAAATCGTCACCTTCGGTTCCGAAGTACCCATGAAACGGCCCGGCCAACCGGCGGAACTGGCGCCGGTTTATGTGTTGCTGGCGTCGCAGGAATCGAGCTTTACGACAGGCGAGGTCTATGGCGTGACGGGCGGCAATCACTTGCCTTGAGCGTCATTATTGGACAAATCGTTGGACCGGGGTTTGTGCGGACTTGATGTCCGCGCGCCCGAATCCCGCACGACTCGAATGGGTCGATATGCTTTCGCGGACCGCCAGCAATGACTCGCGCTGAACAAAACGTTCAGGCCGACATCACGCGGCGCGGCTTTGCCATTGAGCAAGCACAGCGGGTAACTCAGCCATGTTCCGAAATACCTGGACCACACCCGTCTCGCGAAGCGCTCTCGGCTCGCTGTGACCTTCCTCATGCGGGCTGTAGCCAAACACCGTGGCGCCCGCAGCAACGCCGGCAGTCGCACCCGTGACCGTATCTTCCACAATGGCACAGCGCGCCGGATCGACACCCAGCGCCCTGGCCGCCGCCAGATATACGTCTGGAAACGGCTTGGTGTGCGCCATTTCATGGCCGCTAAAAACCCGGCCATCGAAATAATCGATCATGCCGACCTTCGTCAGTTGCATCTCGACCTTGAAGCGGTCGGCGCCGGAGGCCACTGCAATGCGTCCATCGAGCGCCCGGTGCAGCGTTTCAACGGCCGAAAGTGCGCCATCTATGGCGACCAGCCCGCGCTCGAGCGCCACATTGCGCCGCTCCCGGAACTGCGCGAGCCACTCCTCCGTGAGGGGCACGCCGGTATTGGCTTCGATCAGCGGCGCCTCGTCCTTCACGGCCTTGCCGATGAAAATCCGCATGGTTTCCTCGACGCTCAGACGCCATCCCAGTTCGCCCAGCATTTCGCTGAGTACGCGATTGGTGATGAGTTCGGAATCGACGAGCACGCCGTCGCAGTCAAACAGTACGGCATCGAAAGGAAGCTTGGACATGGGGATAAGAGTGGTGGTCCGAGGAACAGGCAAGGATACCGCACCCCGCGCGCAGCTTATGTGTGACTGACGTCAGCGCTTGCTGGTCGCGGGACTGCTACAATTCTTGTTCTTTTTGCCCGGACGGACGTAATGGGATTCGAACAGCTAGCAAAACTCAGGGATCAGCTTTCAAAATCGGCTAAGACGAAGGCCCCCGCGCGCGCAGACCGCAACCGGGCGCCGTCCGCCGTTTCGAAAGCGAAACCGGCTGCGGATGGCAAACCCGACGTCAGGTCCGATCGCAAGCCCCATCCGAGACCCGCGAAACCGGTATCGAAGGCTCCGCCGCAGCCGAAACCGCCGGTCAATGCCAAACCGGTAGATCCGGTCGTGGTGCATATCGGCCGGCTGCAAAAGCGTTTCCCGGAAGCGTTCCCGAAAAATCCGGCACCCAAGGTTCCGCTCAAGATCGGCATTTTCGAGGACCTGATTGCGCATATCGCGGAGTTGAAGGTGACACAGCCGGAACTGCGCGGCACCACACCTTGATGGCGTCGCTCAGGTCCGATCGCAAGCCCCATCCGAGACCCGCGAAACCGGTATCGAAGGCTCCGCCGCAGCCGAAACCGCCGGTCAATGCCAAACCGGTAGATCCGGTCGTGGTGCATATCGGCCGGCTGCAAAA
>NZ_JBSIPA010000578.1:0-3642 GCF_053574605.1 Caballeronia sp. M23-90
CGCTCAAATACGAGACAACGCGCTCGGTGCCGCCGTAGAACTTCGGAGGAACTGCTTCGTGCAAGGGTGCAATTTGTGCGATACGCATAACGTGACTCTCCTGTTCGTTGCGGCTTCGAAATACGGTTTCCGATAGAAACCCGCTGAAGCCTTGCGGACGGGCCAGCCTCTATGCTGCCGCCCCCGTTGGAAATCGGACCCGGGTGAATCGGGTTATCCCTTACGACCCATTATCAAGATGACTGCGGTTATCGCCGAGTCATTTTGCAAACGCTTAACCTTGTTACAGGGCGAAACACCGCTGGTTACGAATTGCTAACAACGGCTGAGGTCCTTGCCTGGCGGGCGATTGCATGAATATCGACAAGCTGCGTCGGACTTGATGCGATGCCCAGGACGACACATTGAGCAATGCCTGTGCCAAGCGTGCGAAAGGCACCACAGTCCGTCTCGTATGGTTTCAGTCACGAAACCGGATCATTTCGAAGCGGTTTTGCAAAGTAATTGACGGACGGTGCCGTTAAACAATCAATGCGCCCGCGTTGTAAGAAAAGATGCGCTTGATAGGTAAATCGAAAGCGGGTTTTGCAGAAGTTGGACGACAAATCGGCAGGTTTGCCCGATTTGTTCACGGGATTTTGCGTTGCCCGTGAATCACCTTACACGGTAATCGCCCCGCCAATAAAGACGCAGCCGGTTTCGCGCCGCCCATTTCCCTTCAAAGTTTTCCAGCCTCGTGCCGTAAACCACTTAACGGCGGTTTCGCCGCTGCAACCATGAGGATTCGATTGTGCTGATTTTCATCGGAACACTAGTGACGCTTTTGTCGGTTTTCGGCGGTTATGCGCTGGAAGGCGGGCATCTGGGCGCGCTGGTCCAACCCGTTGAAATCCTGATGATTGCAGGTGCGGGTGTCGGCGCTTTCATCCTCGGCAACGGCATGAAGACGATCAAGGCCACGCTGCGCGTGATCCCGACACTCTTCAAAGGCTCCAAGTACAACAAGGATGTGTACATGGAGCTGATGGCGCTTCTCTACGTGCTGCTTGCCAAGGCGCGCAAGGAAGGCACGCTGACGCTGGAATCCGACATCGACGATCCGGCTAAAAGCCCGATCTTTGCGCAGTATCCGAAGATCCTCGCGGATCACCATATCGTCGAGTTCCTGACCGATTATTTGCGCCTGATGGTCGGCGGCAACATGAACGCGTTCGAGATCGAAAGCCTGATGGACGAGGAAATCGAAACGCATCACGCCGAAGGCGAAGGCCCGGCGCAGGCGCTCCACAAGGTCGGCGACGCAATGCCTGCGTTCGGCATCGTCGCGGCCGTGATGGGTGTGGTCCATACCATGGCATCCGCCGATCAGCCGCCGGCGATTCTCGGCGAAATGATCGCGCAGGCGCTGGTCGGGACGTTCCTCGGCATCTTGTTGTCGTACGGGTTGATCGGGCCGCTGGCGAGCGTTGCGGAGCAGCGCGTGGCCGAGTCGACGAAGATGTTCCAGTGCATCAAGGTCACGATTCTCGCGAGCCTGAACGGTTATGCCCCGGCTATTGCGGTCGAGTTCGGCCGCAAGGTGCTTTTCTCCACCGAGCGTCCGTCGTTCTCCGAACTGGAAGAACACGTGCGCCGCGTGAAGGCCAAGTAACGCCTTTACGCGAGAACGCGCTCCCGGAGAATCTGCCATGTCCAACAAAACCGATCGCCCGATCTTCATCAAACGGATCGTATCGAGCAAGAAAGCGCATCACGGCGGCGCGTGGAAGCTTGCGTACGCTGACTTCATGACCGCGATGATGGCGTTCTTCCTGCTCATGTGGCTGCTGAGCGCGGTGTCGCCAGTGCAGCGCCAGGGCATTGCGGAGTATTTCAACATGCCGCTCAAGAACGCCATCATGGGCGGGCAGAGTTCAGGCATGGACTCGAGCATTCTCAACGGCGGCGGACGCGATATCTCCAGCCCCGAGCAAGGCACGACACGCATGAGCGACGGCACGCGGCGCTCGAATCGTATTGATGAACAAACGCTGAGAGACGCGCAAGGCGAACTCGAACGCCGCGATCAGGCGCGCTTGCACGACCTGCAGGTCAAGCTGATGTCGGCGATCGAAGCGAATCCTGTGTTGCGCCAGTTCCGCCAGCAGATTCGCATCGATTCGACGCAGCAAGGTTTGCGCATTGAAATTGTCGATACACAAAAGCGGCCGATGTTCGCCCTCGCAAGCAATTCCGTGCAGCCGTACATGCGCGACATCCTGCGCGAAATCGGCAAGGCGCTCAACGACGTGCCGAACCGGATCGTCGTGCAGGGACATACCGACGCCACGCAATACGCGGGCGGCGAGAAGGGTTACAGCAACTGGGAATTATCGGCGGATCGTGCCAACGCATCGCGCCGCGAACTGATTTCGGGCGGCATGGATGAAGCGAAGGTCTTGCGCGTGATCGGGTTGGCATCGACGCAAAACCTGAACAAGCAGGACGCCCTCGATCCGGAAAACCGCCGCATCAGCATTCTCGTTTTGAATCGCAAATCGGAAGAGTCGATGACACGCGACGAAACCGCCGCGACCACGATTACCAGCAATCCCCTTAACGCTGGCAACGCCACGCCTGGACTCGGCGCGCTCGTGCCGAGCAAAGCGGCGGCCAAGTAGCCAGCTTCAGGAAAAGCCTCAAAACATCGGACCGGGTACGACAAAACCATGATCAAGAACATTCTGACAATCGACGATTCCGCTTCAATGCGCAAAGTCCTCTCGGCGACATTCGTGGCGGCGGGGTATCGCGTGGAAGTTGCCGCCGATGGCGCCGAAGGCTACGAAGCGGCGCTCGCCGAACAGTTCGACCTCATCGTGACCGACCAGAACATGCCGGCCATGAGCGGGCTCGATCTGATCGTGAAGCTGCGCGGGCATCGTGCATATGCGAATACGCCGATCCTCGTGCTGACGACCGAATCCAGCGACCAGTTCAAGGCGGCGGCGCGCGAAGCGGGCGCGACGGGCTGGATCGAAAAACCGATCGATCCCGACATGCTGACCGAACTGGTCGCGACGTTGTCGGACGCCGAGCAGTCGCACTGAAGCAGTGAAGCACTCAAGCACTGAAACACGCAGCACGAGACAAAGCACAAGCAATTACGACGCGCATAGCGACGACAGACAAGGCATCCGGTGGTGACCCAGGCATGACACTCGACATTACGCAGTTCTATCAAACATTCTTCGACGAAGCCGACGAGCTGCTCGCAGACATGGAGCAATTGCTGCTCGCGCTGGATCTGGCGAACCCCGATCCCGAAGATCTCGGCGCGATTTTCCGCGCGGCGCATTCCATCAAGGGCGGCGCGGCGACGTTCGGTTTTTCGGCGCTGACCGAGACCACGCACATTCTCGAATCGCTGCTCGACCGGGCGCGTAACAACGAGCTGGTCTTGCGCCGCGACATGATCGATACCTTCCTTGAAACCAAGGACGTGTTGTCGGATCAGTTGAGTGCTTACCGTGCAAGCGCGGAACCGGATGCGGCCGCCGCAAAGGCGATCTGCACGAAGCTCGAGTTTCTCCGGGATAACGACGCGTGTAACGACGCGTGTAACGACGCGGGCCATGCGCCGCAAGCTGCTGCGCCGGCGCA
>NZ_JBSIPA010000579.1:0-3636 GCF_053574605.1 Caballeronia sp. M23-90
CTCCACGCCAATGATAGTGCGGATACCCGTGTGAAAGTAGGTAATCGTCAGGCTCCTCATCCTCTGCATCTCATCGCAGTCGCTAAAACCCCACCCCAGCAAGGTGGGGTTTTTGCGTTTACAGCGCGGCTTAGTAGCCACTCAAGCCCAGGTGGCGGAGGAATCTCAGCTCGCGTCGGCTCCCCCGGTATCAACACGCTAAAATAGCGCTTCGGCCCGTCGTTCAAGGGCGTCTGCAAAACAATCAGGTCTCCATGTTACGTCTAAGCGAAATCAAGCTTCCGCTTGAGCATTCGGAAAGCGAGCTCGAGTCGGCTATTCGCTCACGCCTCGAGCTTATCCACGTTCCGTCCGAAAGCCTTATCCGCTATACGGTGTTTCGCCGTGCGCACGATGCACGGAAGCGTTCCGACATCAAGCTCACGTATATCGTCGATGTAGAGATCAAGGACGAAGCGGCCGCTCTTCGTCATCTCGACGATCAGCCGCATTGTTCGACCACGCCTGATATGGCGTACAAGTTCGTGGCGCAGGCGCCTGAACAGATGCCATCGCCGAGACCGGTTGTGATCGGCATGGGACCGTGCGGTTTGTTCGCCGGCCTCATTCTCGCGCAGATGGGTTTTCGCCCGATCATCCTCGAGCGGGGCAAGGCGGTCCGTGAACGGACTAAAGACACGTGGGGCCTGTGGCGGAAAAACGTGTTGAACCCGGAGTCAAACGTTCAGTTTGGCGAGGGCGGCGCCGGTACGTTCTCCGACGGCAAGCTGTATAGCCAGATCAAGGACCCGAAGCATTACGGCCGCAAAGTCCTCGATGAATTCGTGCTCGCCGGCGCGCCGGAAGACATTCTCTATCTGAGCCGGCCGCATATCGGTACGTTCAGGCTGGTCGGCATGGTCGAGAAAATGCGCGCGACCATTCATCAGCTCGGCGGGGAAGTGCGGTTCGATACTCGAGTTGAGGATATCGATATCGAAAACGGAAAGGTCCGTGGATTGACGCTTTCCAACGGAGAGACGCTGCGCTGCGATCACGTGGTGTTATCGGTGGGACATAGCGCGCGTGACACGTTCGAGATGTTGCACCGGCGTGGCGTCTATATGGAAGCGAAGCCGTTTTCGCTCGGGTTTCGGATCGAACATCCGCAAGGGTTGATCGATCGAAGCCGGTTCGGGAAGTTTGCCGGACATAAATTGCTGGGCGCTGCTGACTATAAGGTCGTTCACCACTGCAGCAACGGTCGAGCGGTCTACAGCTTTTGTATGTGCCCGGGCGGAACGGTAGTGGCCGCGGCGTCGGAGCCAGGCCGCGTCGTCACGAACGGCATGAGCCAGTATTCGCGAAATGAGCGGAATGCAAACGCGGGGATCGTCGTCGGGATTACGCCGGAAGATTTTCCGGGCGGTCCGCTTGCCGGCATCGCGTTTCAGCGGCAGTGGGAAGAGCGGGCGTTCGAGCTTGGCGGCGGTGACTATTCGGCGCCGGCGCAACTGGTTGGGGATTTCATCGCGCGGCGGGCATCGACGGCGCTTGGTTCTGTGGAACCGTCCTACAAGCCAGGCGTGCGTATGACCGACTTGAGCACCGCGTTACCCGACTACGTGGTCGAGGCAATTCGCGAAGCGCTTCCGCAAATCGATAAAAAGATTCCCGGGTTCGCCATGGCCGACGCCGTCCTGACCGGCGTGGAGACGCGGACGTCATCGCCAATCCGCGTGCGGCGCAAAGACAACTATCAGAGCATGAACGTCGATGGCTTATTCCCCGCGGGAGAAGGTGCAGGGTATGCCGGCGGCATTTATTCGGCGGCGATCGATGGGATTGAAGTCGCCGAAGCGTTGGCGTTGGACATGATGGCGAAATGAGTCATCCAAGCGCGGCGACGAGCCGCTTTTGTTCGATGTCCAGCCCCAACTGACGCGCGAGATCGATTACGGGCTTGAAGCGGCGTTGTTTCTTCTCCGCGTGATTGCGCGCGATGTCCGCAAGGCGATGATCGAGGAACGGATTCTGGAAGCGATCGCGAACATCGGCGAGATAGGCTTGTGCTGCGTCGTGCTTGCCGAGGGCATTAAAGACGGGCAGCACTTCGTCCTGCCATACCGACTCCAAAGTATCGCGCCATGCGGCGTTGCGCATGGCATCGAGCACGGTTGCGTCGGCTGCGGATTGCCCGGCGAGCCAGAGTTCGGCGAGCATCGTGTGACCCAGATTGAGCAGCAAAAGCTTGAGACGCTCGTAGTGGGCGAGGTCGTCGGTGATCACGATGTTTTCGTGCTCGCACGGCAGAATCATGCCCGGCTGGCGCTCGATTGCCCATAGCGCGTAAGGTTCGGCGACGGCACCAACCGGCTGAATCGGCTCCGAGACAATGCGGTCGACAAGCGAATTCACCCACACGCAATCGTGCTCGAGATAGCGTATGAACGCCTCATTTGCATGCCATTGCTTCGCGATGCCAACCACCGCGTCACGCAACGTATTGCCGTTGTGCGAAACGAGTTCACACGGCAGCAATGTGACCGGCTCAGCGCCTGCGACGAACCTGTCATGCAGCAGCGCAGCGAGTTTCGCCGGAAAACCGCGCGGCACTGAAGCCGCTTCGAATCCGCGGCCAATGTCTTTATCGAAGGAAACGTAGCCCGTATCCCCCGTGTTCGACACGATGACCCTGACGTCGCGCCGCACGCGTTCACGAAGCGTCGGCCAGTCATCGACGGCGTTCAGCGCTTCGGTGATCGCGTCGCATTGCACGGTTTCATCGATGGTCGTATCGCCTTTTCGTCCGCGAATCCGCACCGGATAAACGCTCGATGCGCGCAACGCATCAATGCGCGCGCGGCTCTCGGGATTCGACGTGCTTTGCACAACCGTGATGCGGCCAAGCGCCTTCGGCGGCTCGCTTCGCAAGGCTTGCGCGACAAACAAATCCACGTGCGCCTGAAGGAAGCGGCTCGTGCCGAACTGCAAAATGGGATTGCTCATTGCGTGCTCAACACTCGACCAGCGCCTTGATCACCCCGGCCGATGGATCCAGCAACCTCGAAAACTCATGCGGCAAATTGCTGAGCTGCAACGTGTGCGTGTTGAGTGCGGCGGTGGGAATCAGGCCGGCGCGCATGGCGGTGAGAACGGTTTCGAAGTCGTCGGGCGTGGCGTTGCGGCTTGCGAGCAGTGTGGTTTCGCGCTTGTGGAACTCGGGATCGGCGAACGAGATGCGGTCGCGAACGATCGATATCAGCACGTACTTGCCGCCGTGCGCAACGAACTCCAGGCCGCGTTCCATGGCTTTGACGTTGCCGGTGGCATCGAAGACGATATCGAAGAATTCTTGGTCCGTGAGCTCGGCGAGTTGTTTGGCGTCGGTCGCGGCGTCGGTGGTATCCAGGCGCACGATGTGATCAGCGCTCAGTTGCGTCTCGCAGAATTTCAGGCGGTCTTCCCGGCCATCGAGCACCGTCACTTCGGCGCCGCGCAGCTTCGCGAAAATCGTTGCCGCCATGCCAAACGAACTCCAGGCCGCGTTCCATGGCTTTGACGTTGCCGGTGGCATCGAAGACGATATCGAAGAATTCTTGGTCCGTGAGCTCGGCGAGTTGTTTGGCGTCGGTCGCGGCGTCGGTGGTATCCAGG
>NZ_JBSIPA010000057.1:0-22514 GCF_053574605.1 Caballeronia sp. M23-90
TCAGCAGCCACGCGATCAGCCGCCCGCACAGGCCGCCGCCGACGACGGCAAAGTCGGGCTGGGCAGACACGAACGGATTGGACCGCATAACAGTATTCACGATGACGATGCCTCCTCAGCAAACGCTGCAGAACGGACAGGCGCGCACGAAGCACAAGGAAGTCGATGTCGGGAGAAATGCCCGTTTCGAGCCCTGACTGAACGCGCGGCGCATCAAACATGTTCAGGGACGAAACCACGGCGAGAATGCAGCCGGCGCGCACGAAATGCGGATTGCGGGCCAGCCAGAACTGGAAGAAACAGAAAACCCCATGCGGGTTTCCGGAAACTTCCCTCGCCGGTATTACCCGGATCGGGTGCAAAGGGACTCTCTCAGCCTCGCCGCGCGTTTCTCCACTTTTTCAAACCCGGAGACGCGTGCCGAAGCACCCCTGTTTCGTCAACAATCATTAAAACATAAAAACGAAACGACCCGCAAACAAGCGGCTCTCATACTAGCGACCCGAACAGGGAAAAAGCCTGCCTTTCTTCCCTTTCGTTGGAGCCCGGCCCACTCTGGCACAATGCCGCGAACGCCGATGCATGTTGCAATTGCACGGATACAGCGAGAATTAAGGAGCAGTTAAGGCGCGCCCGAAACAATGCTCCGGCGCGCGCCGCCTTTGCTGATTGCGTACGATCCCAGGCCACCGCCAAGTTACAAACCTGCCGCCGAGCCGGCACGTCCTCAGGAAGCTCATGACCATCACACCTCCAGGCAACACAGAACAAAACGCCGACAAAGTGTCGGCGTGGAGTCTCATCAAGCCTTATTGGGTATCGGAAGAACGCGGCATTGCGTGGCTTTTGCTGGTTGCGATCATCGCGATCAACATGACGGTCGTGTACATCAACGTTCGCCTGAACAAGTGGAACGGGGACTTCTACAACGCGCTGCAGACCAAGAACGTCCACGACTTTCCGCACCTGCTGATGATCTTCACCGGTCTTGCGTTTGCGTACATCCTGCTCGCGGTATACGGCCGGTATTTGCGGCAGATGCTCGGCTTCCGGTGGCGTCAATGGCTGACACATCGCTACCTCGAACAATGGCTCGGCGACAAAGCCTTCTACCGCATAGAACGCGATCGTCTCGCCGATAACCCCGACCAGCGGATCAGCGACGACCTCCAGTCGTTTGCCACGACGACGCTGGCGTTATCGCTGGATTTGCTGTCCACGCTCGTGACGCTCGCCACGTTCATCACCATCCTGTGGTCGCTCGCCGGCGCGTTGAGTTTCTCCGTGTTCGGCACGGCCGTCACCATTCCGGGCTACATGGTCTGGGCCGCTGCGGGATATGCCGTCATCGGGTCGCTCCTGATGCAACGCTTCGGCCATCCGTTGGTATCGATCAATTACCAGGCGCAGAAAGTGGAAGCAAACTTCCGCTTCGGCCTCATCCGCATTCGCGAAAACGCCGAGCAGATCGCGTTCTACGATGGCGTCGCGACCGAGACCACGACCGCCAAGGGCATCTTCCAGACGATCCGCCAGAACTACTGGCAGATCATGAAATACACCAAGCGGCTCACCTTCGTACTGGCGTTTTATAGCCAGGTGGCGAACATCTTCCCGATCATGGTCGCCGCGCCCCGCTACTTCGCCGGGTTTTATTCGCTCGGCGTGCTGATGCAGATCAGTTCGGCGTTCGGCACGGTCAGCGACTCGTTTTCGTGGTTCATCAATAGTTACTCGACCTTGGTCGAATGGCGCGCGACCGTGAACCGGCTGCGCGAGTTCAAGCGCGTGATGCGCTCCACGCACATCAAGGAAGCGATTTCGCCGGCAACCGTGCATGGCGGCATCAACCTGCATTACGCGAGCACGGATGCGCTGATAACGAAGGGATTGAAACTGGCCTTGCCCAATGGCAAGCCGCTCGCCAGCGTCGCCGATGTCACCGTCAAGCCGGGTTCGCGATGGCTCGTGCAGGGTCCATCGGGTTCAGGCAAGAGCACGTTGATGCGCGCGCTGGCCGGCTTGTGGCCGTTCGGCGATGGCACCATCGATGCGCCCGTCGATGCAAAGCTGATGTTCATCCCGCAGCAAAGCTACTTGCCGATCGGCACGTTGAAGGCGGCGCTGAGCTATCCGTCGGAGGCGTCCATTTTCTCCGATGACGCCTGCCGCGAAGCGCTGCGCGTCTGCAATCTGGCTGCATACGGCACGCGGCTGGAAGAGTCCGGTCATTGGGCGAAGATGATGTCGCCGGGCGAACAGCAACGGCTTGCTGCGGCTCGAGTGCTGCTGCACAAGCCGGACTTCATCTTCCTCGACGAAGCGACCAGCGCCCTCGATGCCGAGAACGAGATGCTGATCTATACGGCCTTCATCGACGCCTTGCCGAACGCCGCGATTGTCAGCGTCGCGCATCGGGAATCGGTCTCCGGGTTCCATGAAAACCGGATCGATATCGAGCGCGCGGCGGTGGAAAGTATCCCGGCGTAGCGCACCGGTTATTGCGTGTTTAGAAAAGCGGGCGCTTGTTGACCCGCTTTTCGCATTTTTGGACGCCGTAGAATGTCTCGCCGCCCTTGCAGAAGCGGGCATTGAACAGGAGACGGGATGCGAGCGTTCGAGTGGTTCACCGAGTTGACGACGCGCGAGCGCCGCACGCTTTACGCCGGGTTCGGCGGCTATGCAGTCGATGCCTTCGACTTCATGATCTACTCGTTTCTCATTCCCACGCTGATCGCCACGTGGGGCATGACCAAGAGCGAAGCCGGGATGATCGCGACGAGTTCGCTGATTTCATCGGCGATTGGTGGATGGCTCGCCGGCATTCTCTCCGACCGATACGGCCGCGTGCGTGTGCTGCAGTGGACCATCGGCTGTTTTGCGTTCTTCACGTTTCTATCCGGCTTCACCCATTCGTTCGGGCAGTTGCTTGTCACGCGTACGCTGCAAGGCGTGGGCTTTGGCGGCGAATGGTCGGTCGTGACCGTGATGATGGCCGAGACGATCCGCTCGCCGCAGCATCGCGCGAAAGCGGTCGGGACCGTGCAGAGCAGCTGGTCGTTCGGATGGGGCGCGGCCGCCATTCTCTACTGGGCGTTTTTCGCGTTGCTGCCGGAGGATACCGCGTGGCGTGCGTGCTTCTGGATCGGTATCGTGCCGGCGTTGTGGATACTTTATATTCGCCGCAATGTCAGCGATCCCGATATCTTCCTGGCGACGCGTCGCGCCCGCGATGCTGGCACCGAAACGGCCACGTTCTCCGATATTTTCAAAGGCCCTTATCTCAAGACAACGATACTCGGCAGCGCGTTATGCACCGGCATGCTCGGCGGTTATTACGCGATCACCACGTGGCTGCCCACCTACCTGAAGACCGAACGGCATTTGTCCGTGTTCAACACGAGCGGTTATCTCGTGGTGCTGATCGTCGGCTCGTTTCTTGGCTATGTGTTCGGCGCGATTCTTTGCGACAGGATCGGACGGCGTGCGTCGTTCGTGCTGTTTGCCATCGGCTCATTTTTGCTCGGCATGATCTACACGATGATCCCCATCACCGATCACGCCATGTTGCTGCTTGGCTTTCCGCTCGGCATTGTCGTGCAGGGGATTTTCGCGGGCGTGGGGGCGTATTTATCAGAGTTGTATCCGAATGCGATTCGCGGATCGGGACAGGGATTTTGCTACAACCTCGGACGCGGGCTTGGATCGTTCTTTCCGATTCTTGTCGGGGTGTTTTCGCAAAGCATGTCGCTCGTCAAGGCAATAGGCGTGGTCGCGGGGACAGGGTATTTGCTGGTGATCGTCGCGGCCTTGTTGTTGCCGGAGACAAAGGGGAAGGCGCTGAGTTGAGGCCGCCTTTTTTTCTTTTTGCGCGGCCTCGTTCGGCTTGGCTGCTTAATCCACCTCGAAGATCTCGCGTCCGTTCGTCGGCTGCACCGGGCGTTGATTTCCATTATAGAAATGATGCATGGCATCGAGTTGCTGCTTTGTGATCGTCATCGGTTCCTTGAACTCGATCCACGTCACACCTTCCGTGCAAGGCGGCGTTGTGAGTGATCCACTGTAGGTGTAATAACCCTTGTTTTTAGGTAGCAAGTCGAGTGGATTTACCGTCACGGCAGTCACTTTCATCTCAGCACCCGCCTCGTTTGGGACGCGATCGAGCATCGCCTGGATGACAGGGTTCGCGCGCTCGCCGAGCTTGAATTGCACGGCTAATACGAGCAGCTTGCCATCGGCGGAACTGTGCACAAGGTGAGCGTCCATCACGCTTTCCTTGCCAGCGAAACGCTCTTCGCCTGGCGAGTGGAAGTGGAATTGAACGAGTTGATAGGCGTGATCGCCGAGGGTGATGCTGTCAGTGCCGGGCGTTGCGTTGAACTGAACCGCGTGGCCGGTATTGACGATATCGATGGGAAGCGACGCGTAGTTGATCTTGAGGCGCGGCATGTCGGCGGGCGCCTTTTTCGCGCCTTCGATGTTGATCGGCGATTCAGCGCGGCCGCTTTCGCATGCGTGGAAGGCTTCGCTCAAAGCGCCCCAGTGCGCGGGGCCGTGGTTGCCGGTATAGGTCCAGCCGTGGTTTGTTTCTGCCGCGGATGTCGTTAGTGAAACGAAGGCGGTAATTAGGATTGCGCCGCTGGACTTCCACTTGATCTTGGTCATGCCGTACCCCCGGAAATGTGAGGGCGTTAGCATGCGCCTGGGTTAGAGCGGGGGATATCGGAGAAGTCGTAATAGCGGGTTGTGGAAATGGAAACGGTGCCGACCGCCAATAAAAAAACCGGGCTCACCCTCGAGCCCGGTTTCAACAAACCGCAACGATAAACCAAACCTTTATCGCGGCAATTCGCTAGACCCCATCAAAAATGCATCGACCGAACGTGCGCACTGCCGGCCTTCGCGGATCGCCCACACGACCAGCGACTGGCCACGGCGCATGTCGCCGGCGGTGAAGACCTTCGGCACCGACGTGAAGTACGCCTTCTCGCCTTCGGTCAAAGCCTTCACGTTTCCACGCGCGTCTTTATCGACGCCAAACGCTTCAAGAACCGGCGACGTAGGCTGCGTAAAGCCCATTGCGAGCAGCACCAGGTCGGCCTTCATTTCGAACTCCGATCCCGCCACTTCCTGCATCTTCCCGTCCTTCCATTCCACGCGCACGGCAATCAGCTTCTCGACCTTGCCGTTCTTGCCTTCGAAGCGCTTTGTCGCCACGGACCAATCGCGCTCGCAACCCTCATCATGCGACGACGACGTACGCAACTTGATCGGCCAGTACGGCCAGACGAGCGGCTTGTTCTCGACTTCAGGCGGCTGCGAAAGCAACTCGAACTGCGTCACGCTCTTCGCGCCATGCCGGTTCGATGTCCCTACGCAATCCGAACCCGTATCGCCGCCGCCGATCACCACGACATGCTTGCCCTTGGCAATCAACTGATCGGCAACCGTATCGCCCGCGTTGACCTTGTTCTGCAGCGGCAGGAATTCCATCGCGTAATGGATGCCCTGCATTTCGCGACCCGGCACCGGCAGGTCGCGCGGCGTTTCGGAACCGCCGGCAATGACGACGGCATCGAATTGTTCGCGCAGTTCGTCGGGCGTGATGGTTTCACGCGCCGTGTTCGCAATATGCCCCGGCAACGGATCCTTGCCGATAAACACATTCGTCCGGAACGCCACGCCTTCGGCTTCCATCTGGCGCATGCGGCGATCGATGAGCCATTTCTCCAGCTTGAAATCAGGAATGCCATAACGCAGCAATCCGCCAATGCGATCGTTCTTCTCGAACACCGTCACCTCGTGACCGGCGCGCGCAAGTTGCTGCGCAGCGGCCAATCCCGCAGGACCCGATCCAACCACGGCCACCTTCTTGCCGGTCTTGTGCTTCGACGGCAAAGGTGCAACCCAGCCTTCGGTCCAGGCTTTATCGATGATCGCGTGTTCGATCGACTTGATGCCGACGGCATCGTCATTGATACCGAGCGTGCACGCCGACTCGCACGGCGCCGGGCAAATGCGGCCCGTGAACTCGGGAAAGTTGTTCGTGGAATGCAGCACTTCAATGGCCGACTTCCAGTCCTGACGGAATACCAGATCGTTGAAATCCGGAATGATGTTGTTCACCGGACAGCCGTTGTTGCAGAACGGAATGCCGCAATCCATGCAGCGCGCGCTCTGGATCTTCGCGTTCTCGTCCGACAGTGCGTGAACAAATTCCTTGTAATGCTTGACGCGGGCGAGCGGCGCTTCATACGTCTCATGCTGGCGCTCGAACTCGAGAAAACCGGTTGCCTTGCCCATATGGTTCTCTTTCTCTGTATTGGGGGTTGATCCACCCCTCGGCGTCTGGCGCCGAAGGGCCGTACTAAGGATTAAGAAAGCTCAGGCGGCGATCGCGTCTTTCGCTTTCTTCGCGCCCAGCTCGCCGAGCGCCCGCTTGTATTCCGTCGGGAAGACCTTCACGAACTGACGGCGCGACGCATCCCAGTTCTCCAGCAAAGCCTTCGCGCGCGGCGAACCGGTGGTCTGGAAGTGCCGCTCGATCAGCCCCTTGAGCAACGCTTCGTCGGTCTGGCCGGTGTGCCACAAAGCGCGGTCGACCGTACGCTCCTGTTCGGCTTGCTGCAGGACCGGATCGAGCGCGACCATCGCCTTGTTGGCCTTGCCGCCGAACGTGCCGTCCGGATCGAAGACAAACGCCACGCCGCCCGACATGCCCGCGGCGAAGTTGCGCCCCGTTTCTCCGAGCACGACAACCGTGCCGCCAGTCATGTATTCGCAACCGTGATCGCCCGTGCCTTCGACAACCGCCGTCGCGCCCGAGTTACGCACGGCGAAACGCTCGCCCGCGACGCCGCGGAAATACGCTTCACCTTCAATCGCGCCGTACAGGACCGTGTTGCCGCAGATGATGTTTTCTTCCGACTTGCCACGGAAATCGTTCGTCGGGCGAATGATGATGCGGCCGCCCGACAAACCCTTGCCGACGTAGTCGTTGCCATCGCCGACGAGATCCAGCGTGATGCCCTTCGCCAGGAACGCGCCGAAACTTTGCCCAGCCGTACCCTTCAACTGGATATGGATGGAGTCATCGGCGAGACCGTCATGGCCGTGCTTGCGCGCAACGAGCCCCGACAACATTGCGCCGACCGTGCGGTTCACGTTACGTACCGGCTGGATGAACGAGACGTGCTCGCCCTTCTCGATCGCGGCCCGCGACTTCTCGATCAACACGTGATCCAGCGCCTTCTCAAGACCGTGGTCCTGCGTCTCGACGTGCTTCGTCGCGATGCTGCCGTCGTTCGGTACTTGATAGAACACCTTCGAGAAGTCCAGACCCTTCGCCTTCCAGTGCTCGACGCCCTTCTTCGTATCGAGTAATTCGGCGTGACCGATCAGGTCATCGAACTTGCGGATGCCCAGTTGCGCCATGATTTCCCGCACTTCTTCCGCGATGAAAAAGAAGAAGTTCACGACGTGTTCCGGCTGTCCCGTGAACTTGGCGCGCAGCACCGGATCTTGCGTTGCAACACCGACCGGGCACGTGTTCAGGTGACACTTGCGCATCATGATGCAACCCTGCACGACGAGCGGCGCGGTCGCGAAACCGAATTCATCGGCGCCGAGCAGCGCACCGATCACCACGTCGCGGCCGGTTTTCATCTGACCGTCGGCCTGCACGCGGATACGCCCGCGCAGACGATTGAGCACGAGCGTCTGCTGCGTTTCAGCCAGACCCAGTTCCCACGGCGTGCCCGCATGCTTGAGCGATGACAACGGCGAAGCGCCCGTGCCGCCATCGTGGCCTGCGATCACGACGTGATCCGCCTTTGCCTTTGCAACGCCGGCGGCGACGGTTCCAACGCCCACTTCCGACACGAGCTTCACCGACACGCTCGACGACGAGTTTACGTTCTTCAGATCGTGAATGAGCTGCGCCAGGTCTTCGATGGAATAAATATCGTGGTGCGGCGGCGGCGAGATCAGGCCCACGCCCGGCACCGAATAGCGCAACTTGCCGATGTAATCGCTGACCTTGTGGCCCGGCAGTTGTCCGCCTTCGCCCGGCTTCGCGCCCTGCGCCATCTTGATCTGGATCTGATCAGCCGACGACAGATACTCGGCCGTCACGCCGAAACGTCCCGACGCCACCTGCTTGATCTTGGAGCGCAGCGAATCGCCATCCTTCAGCGGGATGTCGGTGACGACTTCGTCGCCGATGACCGAGCGCATGGTGTCGCCGTTCTTGATCGGAATGCCGCGCAGTTCGTTGCGATACCGGTTTGCATCTTCGCCGCCTTCACCCGTGTTCGACTTCCCGCCGATACGGTTCATGGCCACGGCCAGCGTCGCGTGCGCCTCCGTGCTGATGGAACCCAGCGACATCGCGCCCGTCGCAAAACGCTTGACGATTTCCTTCGCCGGTTCCACTTCATCGAGCGGAATCGCCTTGGTGGGATCGACCTTGAACTCGAACAGGCCACGGAACGTCATGTGACGCTTCGTCTGGTCGTTGATCAGGTGCGCATATTCCTTGTACGTCTGGTACGAATTGCTGCGCGTGGAATGCTGCAGCTTGGCGATGGCATCCGGCGTCCACATGTGCTCTTCACCGCGCACGCGATACGCATATTCACCGCCGGCATCGAGCATGGTCGCGAGGACCGGGTTCTCGCCAAACGCCTCACGATGCAAACGGATCGCTTCCTCGGCCACTTCGAAGATGCTGATACCGCCAACCTTCGATGCCGTGCCCTTGAAGTACTTCTCGACCAGATCGCTCGACAAACCGACGGCTTCGAAAATCTGCGCGCCCGTGTACGACATGTACGTGGAGATGCCCATCTTCGACATGACCTTGTACAAGCCCTTGCCCACGGCCTTCGTGTAGTTGTAGATGGCTTTGTCGGCGGAAAGATCGCCTTTCAGGCCTTCCGCCATTTGCGCGAGCGTTTCAAGCGCCAGGTACGGATGCACGGCTTCCGCGCCGTATGCAGCCAGCAACGCAAAGTGATGCGTCTCGCGCGCCGATCCCGTTTCCACGACCAGGCCCGTGCTCGTGCGCAGGCCATGCTGCACGAGATGCGTATGAATGGCGGACGTGGCGAGCAGCGCCGGAATGGCGAGATTGTCGCGATCCATCTTGCGATCCGACACGATCAACATGTTGTAGCCGGACTTCACTGCATCCACGGCTTCCGCGCACAGCGAGGCGAGGCGTGCTTCAACGCCTTCGTTGCCCCACACGACCGGATAGCAGATGCTCAGTTCGTACGAGCTGAACTTGCCGCCGGTGTATTTGTCGATGGCGCGAATCTTCGCGATGTCCTTGAAGTCGAGCACGGGCTGCGAGACTTCGAGACGCATCGTGGGGTTGATGTTGGTGGTGTCGAGCAAGTTCGGCTTCGGGCCGACGAACGAAACCAGCGACATCACCATGTTCTCGCGGATCGGGTCGATCGGCGGGTTTGTCACTTGCGCGAACAACTGCTTGAAGTAGTGATACAGCGTCTTGTTCTTGTTGGACATGACCGCGAGCGGCGAGTCGTTGCCCATGGAACCGACGGCTTCTTCGCCCAGTTGCGCCATGGGGGCCATCAGGAACTTGACGTCTTCCTGCGTGTAGCCGAACGCCTGCTGACGATCCAGCAAAGCCGCGGCTTCGCGACGTTGGGTATCGACTTCTTCCGCCTTAGGTTCGATCTCGTCGAGCTTGATGCGCACAGCGTCGATCCAGCTCTTGTACGGCTTGCCGTTCGCGAGGTTGTCCTTGAGTTCCTTGTCGTCGATGATCCGGCCTTGCTCCATGTCGATCAGGAACATCTTGCCCGGCTGCAGACGCCACTTCTTCACGATCTTCGATTCCGGCACAGGCAGCACGCCCGCTTCCGATGCCAGGATGACGAGGTCGTCGTCCGTGATCACGTAGCGCGCCGGACGCAGGCCGTTACGGTCGAGCGTGGCGCCGATCTGGCGGCCATCGGTGAACGCGATTGCGGCGGGGCCGTCCCACGGCTCCATCATGGCCGCGTGATATTCGTAGAACGCACGACGGTTGTCGTCCATCAGCGTGTGCTGTTCCCAGGCTTCGGGAATCATCATCATCATGGCGTGGACGAGCGGGTAACCCGCCATCACGAGCAATTCGAGGCAGTTATCGAACGATGCCGTGTCCGACTGGCCCGGGTAGATCAGCGGCCAGAGTTTCGGCAGGTCGTCGCCCAGCACGTAGCTGGCGATCGCGCCAGTACGCGCGTTCAGCCAGTTGACGTTGCCCTTCACGGTGTTGATTTCACCGTTGTGCGCAATCATGCGGTACGGGTGCGCGAGTTCCCACGCAGGGAATGTGTTCGTGGAGAAACGCTGGTGCACGAGCGCAAGCGCCGACACCGTGCGGTCGTCCTGCAGGTCGCGGTAATACACGCCGACCTGGCCGGCCAGCAACAGGCCCTTGTAGACGATGGTGCGCGCTGACATCGACGGCACGAAGTATTCCTTGCCGTGCTTCAGCTTGAGCGCCTGGATGCGGTGGCTGGCGGTCTTGCGGATCACGTACAGCTTCCGCTCGAGCGCGTCGGTCACGACAATGTCCTTGCCGCGGCCGATGAAGATCTGCCGGATCAGCGGTTCGCTTGCTTTCACGGTCGGCGAAATTGGCATCGTGGCGTCGACGGGGACATCACGCCAGCCGAGCACGATCTGGCCTTCCGCCTTCACCGTGCGTTCGAGCTCCTGCTCGCACGCCAGACGCGATGCGTGTTCTTTCGGCAAAAAGATCATGCCGACGCCGTACTCGCCTTCCGGCGGCAACGTCACGCCCTGCTTCGCCATTTCCTCACGATAAAACCCGTCGGGGATCTGGATCAGGATGCCCGCGCCGTCGCCCATCAGCTTGTCGGCGCCAACAGCGCCCCGATGGTCGAGGTTTTCAAGGATCTTCAGACCCTGCTGGATGATTTCGTGGCGCTTCTTGCCTTTGATATGCGCAACGAAGCCAACGCCACACGAGTCGTGTTCGTTCTCAGGGTCGTACATGCCCTGAGCGGCGGGAGCGGAACCGAGAGTCGGCGGCAATTGATCGTTCATGGGTCACCGTGTTCTGTGGGGGGCCGCAAGCGGCCGTTGAACATGTTTTATGCGTTGCTCGTGCCATGGTCAGGCCAAGACCTGGAACCTGACGATCGACACAAAGCCGGTCGTACAACGGACGCAATGCGTCCCGAACCGCCGGAAAACGAAATATACGCGATCAATCAAACAGTTGGCAATGAAAACACTATGATCTGGCACCTATTATCGAGTTGGTGCATGAAAACTTGATTTAATTGGTGTCATATCAAATTCGATGAAAATAAAACGGCATGCCGATTTTTGTCGTCATGCCGTTGGTTCATTCTTCAGTTCTTGCTCAAACGTCCGTTATTGCGTCTGTGGTGTTTCGCGAATCTTGCGGGGCCGGCCACGGGGCAGCGGCGAGACGCGCCGGTTGGCTGCGCGCGCCGCCCATTCGCGGTAAGAATCGCTGCCGAGCACCCAGCCCTTGAGTGTCGCTTGAAGGAGACGGTTGGCTTCGCGTTCATCGAGCGGTTGCTCGCACAGCTCAAGATAAGCGCGCTGGCGCTCGAACGGAGTGTTGCCGAGCTTCCAGAAAAGCGCATGGTCGGTGATCAGGCTGTCGAGCGTCAGCCCGATGTGATGCCGGTAGCTCGACCACTTATAGTCTTGCGGCGTGCCCGCGAGACCCGCCTGCACCGGCGCCATCTCGACCACGCGGCTTGCGAGCAGGAAGTAGGTTTCACCTTCGATCACCGTTGCGCGGTAGCGGCCCTCCCATAGCGTGCCGCGACGGGCGTAGCGTCGGTTGAAGTGCGCGACGTAGCGCCTGCCGACCGCCTGCATCGCTTTGGGCAGACTTGCTTCGTCGCGGGGCGTGACGAGCAGGTGCACCGCGCCGGGCATGAGCGCGTAGGCGTGGATGGCGAGATTGTGGTCGCGGGAAGCCGTGCGCAGACATTCGATAAAAAGCTCGTAGTCCGGAGCATCGATGAAAGCGGGCTGCTGGTCGAGACCGCGCAAGATGACGTGCTGCGGCTGTTCGGGAACGTAGAGTCGTGCAAGCCGTGCCATTCTGGATTTTCCGTTGGTCGGGCGTTGATCGGTTTCGGGGAGTTCCGGCGGCGCTCCGGGGGTCCGTCTAAACGATATTCTGGGCCACCTTGAATTTTCTCGTTGAGATGCCGGCGATTCGCATCGACGAGGGAACTCAGGTGTACGAGACAGTTTTACGTATAGCGCTAACCCATTTGGAGCCGGCATTCCTCCTAGGGAAAACGCTTTGCGGTGAAACGTGGTTTGTTTCAATTGTTCTGTTCATAATTAGCGTGCTTTCTCGGAGGAGCACTCAATGAAAATAAAACAGGTAGTGACGGGGGTTGCAGCATTTACCTGCATCACGGGCGCAGCACATGCCCAGTCGGCAAATACTTTTTACTTCACCACAGGCTGGTTCCACTTTGCACCGCTCTCGAGCAGCGGTCCGCTCAAGGAGACCAGCGTGGGTGGATCGCCGGTTGGTATCGAGGTGCCCAACACGGGCGCCAGCCTCTCGAATGGTGATACTGCAGGTTTCACTGCGGGCTACTTCGTCACCGACCATATCGCCGGCGAGTTCGTACTCGGCATTCCGCCCAAGTTCGATCTCAAGGGTGACAAGAGTTACTCCGGTTACGGCACGATCGGAACGGCCAAGCAATGGAGTCCGACGTTTCTTCTGAAGTATTACTTCATGCAACCACAGGCCAAACTGCGCCCGTACGTGGGGATTGGCGTAACGCGGGTGTGGTTCACCGACGCCAAGATCACGAACACGGGATTTGAAAGCAACGTGCTGCATGGTCCGACCGACGTATCCACGGATCGTTCCTGGGCTCCCGTGTTTAATGCAGGTCTCACTTATTCGTTTTCGGAACACTGGTTCGCTGGCTTCTCACTCTCCTTCGTGCCCTTGCATGCCACTGCCAAGCTGACCACGCAAGCCCAGACGCCCGTTGGACCGCTGACCGTCAAGACCGAGGCGAAGCTCAGGCTGAATCCGATCGTGACGTACTTGAACGTTGGATACCGGTTCTGACGCTCCGGGTTGAAGCCATAGCAAGCAATAGCAAGAAACAAGCGCCGTCGCGGGTGAAACGCGGCGGCGCTTTTGTATTCATCGGCTTGTAAAAATGACCCGGATATTGTGTCAACAGGCAGGTGCCAGCGCACTTTCTACCCTTTCGTCCTCTTTTCAATTGATCAGACGCCTTGCGCGGCAAGGCTTCAGCGCGCATTGTTGAACCCGACAAGTGAACCGGCATCCAACTTGCTCACCTCTAGCGTTTCCGCCAACTTAAGGTTGCGGCCCATCCACGATTCATCCATCGACGGAGCGATCCTATGAACGCCTTTCCCAATACGCGAGACGCCATCGGAGATTCATGGAACTCTACCAGCCGCCGTGCTCGCCGGATTTCACGGCACAGCAGCGACGCGGCGCAGGATATCGGCGGCGAACTTCGCACGCTGATTTCAGAGATTGAAGAAACGTTGTCAGAAGGGACATCGGCGGATGTCGCCGCATTGCGTACCCAGTTGAGCAAAAGCGTGGATTCGGCGCGCGCCCGCTTGAACGACACGCAAGACGCAGTACGCGCCCGCGCCAATGCAGCGCTGACCGATGCGGACACCTACATTCACGAAAAACCCTGGCAGACCATTGCCCTGGTCGGTGGCCTCGCGCTCGTCGCAGGCGTGCTGCTGGCTCGCGCGCGATAAGTTTCAGTGATGCGAAAAAAACGCGCGCCGGGAAATTCCCGGCGCGCGTTTTTATTTGTCGTCTGCTGACGGAATTATCCGAGGAAGTCCACGCCAATCACATCGATACGATCCGTACAGATCGCATCCACGCCCCACTGCGCGAGTTCGCGAGCGCGGGCCGGTTCATTGACCGTGTAGGCGAGAATCCGCAAGCCTGAGTCCTTGATCTCGCGGACCAGGGCCTCATTGAGCGTCGTGTGGTCCGCATGCAACGACACGCATGACAGCGCGGCGGTCTGCGCGCGCCAATCGGCGGGAATCTCCTCGTAGAGCATTCCGCGCGGCAAATCGGGCGCGGCTTCGGCGGCGGCCTTGAGTGCATCGTACGAAAACGATGACAACAGCGGCGCCGGCTCGGCATTGGCCCATAAGCGCGCCGCCTCTTGCGCGACCAGGACGCCGGTTTCCACGTCGCGCCCTTCGCACGGCTTGATTTCGATGTTCGCGGCAAGGCCGTGCGAGAAACAACGCTCGGCGACCTGCGCGAGCGTCGGCATGCGTGCGCCGGCGAAACGCGGATCGAACCACGTGCCGGCATCGAGCAGCTCGATTTCCTCATAGCGCATCGCTTTCGCGGGTCCGCGACCATTCGACGTCCGGTCCACCAGGTCGTCGTGCAGCAGGAACACGACGTTGTCAGCCGATAACTTCGCATCGAACTCGATCATTTTCAGGCCGAGCCGTGCGCCGGTATCGATTCCGTCCAGCGTGTTTTCCGGCGCGACCTTGCCGCCGCCGCGATGCGCGACGATGCGCGGATAAGGCCAGGTTTTCATCGTAATTCGTCCTTTTTCAGTTCACGCGCCGCCCGGTCTGCGGATCGAAGATATGCAGGCGATGCGCCGGCAGCGCCACTTCCAGCGCCTCGCCACGTGCCGGCCGATGCTCGTGCGGCAAACGCACCGCAACGTCGTGATCGCCCCAGCGGCCGTGAGCGAGGTTGTCGGCGCCAAGCAGCTCACAGGAATCCACGGTAAGCGACACATGCGCGCTCTGCTGCTCCGGCAGCATGTGTTCCGGCCGGATGCCCAGCGTCCACTCGCGGCCCTTCAGGTCCTGCGTCAGCGCATGCATGCCGGCGAGCGGGAGGCGCGGCCCATTGCCGGCGACATCGAAAGTCGAACCGTCATCCGACACGCGTCCTTGCATCAGATTCATGGCCGGCGAGCCGATAAAACTCGCCACGAAAACCGTCGCCGGGCGTTCATAGACTTCGGTCGGCGGCCCGATCTGTTCCGCGTAGCCGCGATTCATCACGATCACGCGCTCTGCGAGCGTCATGGCTTCGATCTGGTCGTGCGTGACGTACAGGCTCGTGGTCGAGAGCCGGGCGTGCAGCCGCTGAATCTCCAGCCGCATCTGCACGCGCAGTTTTGCGTCGAGATTGGAGAGCGGTTCATCGAACAGAAACACGGCCGGTTCGCGCACGATCGCGCGGCCCATCGCCACGCGTTGCCGCTGCCCGCCCGACAACTCGCGCGGTTTTCTCTGCAGCAGCGGTTCGAGCTCCAGGATCTTCGCCGCGTTCTGCACACGCCGGTCGATATCCGGCTTGCCCACGCCGCTGATCTTCAGCGCGTACGCCATGTTCTGCGCGACGCTCATGTGCGGATACAGCGCGTAGTTCTGGAACACCATCGCGATGTCCCGATCCTTCGGCTCGAGCTTGTTCACCACCTTCTCGCCGATGGAAATCGTCCCTTCGGACACGCTTTCGAGTCCCGCCACCATCCGCAGCAACGTGGATTTTCCGCAGCCCGACGGACCGACCATGACGACGAATTCGCCATCGGCCACTTGCACGTCGATGCCGTGCAAGACGAACTGCTTGCCATCGTAAGTTTTCTTGACGCCTTGAAGGCTTAGTGCAGCCATCGACCCGCCTTCATTTCAGTGCGCCCGCGACCGTCGCAAAATGCGCGACCGCGATGCCCGGTTCATAGAATTTGTGCAGCAACTCGCGCCATTTTTGATAATCGGCGGAATTGCGAAAGCCGTCCTGATGCGCCGCGACGGTTTCCCAGCGGACCAGCAAAACGTATTGAGAACCGTTGCCGGCGTCGGCGCCGCGCACAAGTTCATGCGAGAGGTATCCCGGCTGCGCCGAGATGATCTTCGCGGCTTGCGCGAACGCTGCTTCGAACGCAGCTTCCTCGCCGGCCTTGACCGGCAATTGAGCGACTTCAAGGATCATTGAGTGAGCTCCATTATTTTTCGGAATCGACAAGACCACGCACGAACCAGCGCTGCATGCTCAGCACGACAGCGAGCGGCGGCAACATGGCGAGCAACGTCGCGGTCATCACGAGATGCCACTCGGTGGCCGTGTCGCCCGAACCGATCATGCTCTTGATGCCGACGACCGCGGTTTGCATCGACTGGTCGCTGCTGATCAGGATGGGCCACAAGTACTGGTTCCAGCCGTAGATGAAGGTGATCACGAAGAGCGCGGCAATGTTGGTCTTCGAGAGCGGCAACACTACGTCCCAAAGGAAACGCAACGCGCCGGCGCCGTCGATGCGCGCCGCCTCCATGAGTTCATCGGGCAGCGTCATGAAGAACTGGCGGAACAAGAACGTCGCCGTCGCCGATGCAATCAGCGGCAGCGTCAACCCCGCGTACGTGTTGCTCATGTGCATCGATGAAACCACTTGCACCGTCGGAAAGATCCGTACTTCCACGGGAAGCATGAGCGTGATGAAGATGAGCCAGAACGCGAGGTTCTTGAACGGGAAACGGAAGAACACAATGGCATACGCGGACAGCATCGAAATGACGATCTTCCCGATGGAAATCACGAGCGCCATGACCAGGCTGTTCATCAGCATGCGGCCAAACGGACTTGCCGCGCTGCCGCTGCCATGCGTCCAGATGTGCGCGACGTTCTCGAACAAATGCGTACTTGGCACGAGCGACAGCGGCACGTTGAAGACTTCCGCTTCGCTCATGGTGGCCGCGCAAAACGCGATGTACACCGGAAACACGACCAGCACCACGCCCACGATCAGCACCGCGTGGCAAAAAAGGTCGAAACCGCGACGGTTTTCGATCATGAGTACTGCACCCGACGTTCAATGAAACGGAATTGCACGACGGTCAGCGCCACCACGATCACCATCAGCACGACGGACTGCGCGCCGGAACTGCCGATATCGAGGCCCTGGAAACCTTCGGCAAAGATCTTGTAGATGAGGGTCTTCGTAGACTGCGCGGGGCCGCCGCCGGTTGCCGCATCGATGACCGGGAAGGTATCGAAGAAGGCGTAGACCACGTTCACGGTCAACAGGAAGAAACTCGTTGGCGACAACAACGGCAACGCAATACCGAAGAAACGCCGGACGGGACCTGCGCCGTCGATAGCCGCCGCCTCGATCAGCGAGCGCGGAATGGCTTGCAGACCGGCGTAGAAGAACAGGAAGTTGTAGCTCACCTGTTTCCACACGGATGCCAGCACCACGAGGAACATGGCCTGCGAGCCATTCAACGCATGGTTCCAGACAATGCCGTATTTCGCGAGCGCATACGTCACCAGTCCAATACTCGGATTGAACAGGAACGACCACAACACGGCGGCAATGGCCGGCGCCACCGCGTACGGCCAGATCAGCAGCGTCTGATAAGTCTTGGCGCCGCGCGTCACGCGATCGGCGCATGCCGCAAGCAGCAGCGAAATGACGAGCCCCGATACGGTGACGAGCGTGCAAAAGATGATCGTCGTGTTGAACGACGACAGATACAGCGGATCCGTGAAGATCTGCTTGAAGTTCGCCAGTCCGACGAACTCGCTCGACGTCCCGAAAGCATCCTGCGTCTGCGTGGCCTGCCACAACGCTTCACCCGCCGGCCACAGGAAAAAGATCGCGGTGATCGCGAGTTGCGGCGCGACCAGCAGGTAAGGCAGCAGGCTTGTATTGAACCGCGATCGTTTTTCCATGGCGCGCTCTTAGCTTCCTGCCTTTTCGAATCGGCGCAGCAGATCGTCGCCGCGCGATACGGCTGAATCCAGTGCGTCCTTCGGCGTCTTCTTTTGCGCCCAGACTTGTTCGAGCTCTTCGTCGACGATCGTGCGGATCTGCGGCATGTTGCCAAGTCGCAAGCCTTTCGTGAACGGTAACGGCGGCTTGTTCAACATCTGCTTGATGGCGGTATCGGCGCCGGGATTCTTGTCATAGAAACCCTGCTTTTGCGTCAGCTCGTACGCGGCTGTCGTGACCGGCAGATAACCCGTGTCCTGATGCCATTTGGCCGCAACCGCCGGCGACGTCAGATACGCCAGGAACTTGGCGACGCCCTTGTACGTTGCCGCGTCCTTGCCCGACAGCACCCAGAGACTCGCCCCGCCGATGATCGCGTTTTGCGGTGCGCCCTTCACGCTTTCGTCGTACGGCATCATGCCTGTGCCGAAGCTGAACTTTGCGTACTTCTTGATGTTGGCAAGCGAGCCCGACGAGTTGGTCACGATGCCGCAATCGCCGCTGTAAAACTTCGATACCGCCTCGTCCTTCCGGCCAACGTAGGTGAACGTGCCGTCCTTGGCCATGTTCTGCAGGAACTGGATGTGTGCGATCTGCAGCGGCTTGTTGAATTCGAGCACGGCGTCGGTGCCGTCAAAACCATTGTTCTTCGATGCAAACGGCGCACCGTGCCACGCGCTGTAGTTTTCAAGCTGAATCCAGCTCTGCCAGCCCGACGAATAACCGCACATGCCGGCCGCTTTCAGCTTCTTCGAATCGGCTTCGAGTTCGCCCCATGTTTTCGGCGCATGCGTCGGATCTATGCCGGCCTTCTTGAACGCGTCCTTGTTGTAGTACAGCACGGGCGTGGAGCTGTTGAACGGCATCGAAATCAACTGGCCCGTCTTGGCGTCGCTGTAATAGCTGGCGATGGTCGGCACGAATGCTTTTTCGTCGAGCGGAACGCCGGCTTGCTTGAAGACATCGGACACGGGAATCACGGCTTTCTTGGCCTGGATCATCGTGGCCGTACCGACTTCGTAGACTTGCAGGATGGCCGGCGCGTTGCCGCTGCGATACGCCGCGATCCCGGCCGCCAGCGTCTGGTCGTAGCTGCCCTTGAAGACCGGCACGATCTTGTAGTCGCTTTGCGACTTGTTGAAGTCGTTCGCGATGTCGTTCACGCGTTCGCCGAGCGCGGATTCCATTGCATGCCAGAACTGGATTTCTGTTGCGGCCTGCGCCTGGCTTGCACCAAACGTCAAAGCGGCAGCGAGGGAAATGGCGCTGACCAGCAGCTTGCGACTACTCATGAGTTACGTCTCCTTGGACCCGGGTGAAGTGTGCGTGTCTTGCGCGTGAGGGAAGCTCGAAAACTCTCGAATGCGCGATTCTAGTTATCGTCGATGACGAACAGACGTCCGTATTCCTTCAGCGCGTACCGGTCCGTCATGCCCGCAATGTAATGCGCGATCAGCCGCGCCTGCGTTGTGTTCCCGGCGGCCGCGCCGCCGTGAGTATCGTTCGCCGATTCTTCGGTGACCAGCGCACGCGCCTGGTAATCGGGCGGCAACAGGCGCGGGTCGTCAATGAACGCCTTGAACAGGCCGCTCACCACGCGCTGCGCCTTGTTCGCCATGCGCATCACGCGGTAATGGCGATACAGGTTCTTGTAAAGGAAGCGCTTGAGTTCGGCAGCCTGTGCCGCGACGGCGGCCCCGTGCGTGACGAGGGCGGGTGCATTGCGAACGTCTTCGATGGATTGCGGATTGACGCGCGCCAGGTTCTCGCTCGTCGACTCGATCAGGTCCACGATCAGCGTGTTGATGATCCGCCGAATGGTCTCGTGAATCAGCCGGCGTCCTTCGATATCCGGATATTCAGCGCGCGCCGCTTCGTAATGCGTCTGCCAGAGCGCCACGTTCGAGAGCTGCTCGAGCGTGATCAGGCCGGAGCGCAGGCCGTCGTCGACATCGTGATTGTTGTACGCGATCTCGTCGGCGACATTCGCGATCTGCGCTTCTATCGACGGCTGTTTGCGCTTTAAAAAGCGTTCGCCCAGTTCGCCGAGCTTCAGCGCGTTTTCACGCGAACAATGCTTGAGAATGCCTTCGCGTGTTTCGAAGCACAGGTTCAAGCCATCGAATGCGCCATAGTGTTCTTCGAGTTCGTCTACCACCACGAGGCTTTGCAAGTTGTGTTCGAACCCACCGTGCTCGCGCATGCATTCGTTCAGCGCGTCCTGTCCTGCATGGCCGAACGGCGTATGGCCGAGATCGTGCGCGAGCGAAATGGCTTCCACCAGATCTTCGTTCACGCGTAGATTGCGCGCGACCGAACGCGCGATCTGCGCGACTTCGAGGCTGTGCGTGAGGCGTGTGCGAAACAGGTCGCCTTCGTGATTCACGAAAACCTGGGTCTTGTATTCGAGCCGTCGAAAAGCCGTCGAATGAACGATGCGATCGCGGTCGCGCTGGAATTCACTGCGTGCGACCGGCGCTTTTTCTTCGAAGCGGCGGCCGCGAGATTCGGCGGAATGCGCGGCGTACGGCGCGAGATGCGCCTCGAGTGCGAATGACGTCGGTGTGATGCTGGAAACCTGAAATGTCTTGTCGCTCACCGGCTGCTCCGAATCATCGTCATGTCCTGCCCGGCAATGGCCGCGCTTGAACGCAGCATCAACCGCGTCCGATCAGCGGCCATTGGCCCGAGTCGATCTCTTGCCCTTTCGTTCGTTGGTTCTTTGTTCTTCTTTAGCCGCGGTCAAGACTCGCGCGGCACTGGGGATGTCGCGGAGCGTGGCCGCTCAGATGCTGGCCGCGAGTGTCGCACGCACGGCGTCGTCCGGGGCGCCGGTGATCTCGGTTTCGCCGAAATGCTTGAGCAGGATGAACTTGATCTCGCCCGCCTCAGCTTTTTTATCGACTTTCATCAAGTCGATATATCGTTGCTCACCCAGCGCCGGGGCCTTCACCGGCAATTTGGCGTCTGCGATCACGCGAACCAGGCGCGCACGCGATTGTTCGTCCAGCCGGCCAAGCCGCACCGACAGATCCGCAGCCATCACCATGCCCGTACCGACCGCCTCGCCGTGCAGCCATTCGCCATAGCCGAGGCCAGCTTCGATCGCGTGGCCAAACGTATGGCCGAAGTTGAGAATCGCGCGCAGGCCGCCTTCGCGTTCGTCGGCGGCAACCACCGACGCCTTCACCTCACACGAGCGCTTGACCGCATGCGCGAGCGCGGTGGCGTCGCAGTCGTTAAGCGCAGGCGTGTTCGCCTCGATCCAGTCGAAGAATTCGCTGTCGGCGATCGCGCCCGTCTTGATCACTTCCGCGATACCGGCAGCAAGTTCGCGCGGCGGCAGCGTGCGCAACACGCCGATATCCGCGATCACCGCTTGCGGCTGATAAAACGCGCCGATCATGTTCTTGCCAAGCGGATGGTTGATGCCCGTCTTGCCGCCCACCGACGAATCCACCTGCGAAAGCAGCGTGGTCGGCACCTGGATGAACGGGATGCCGCGCATGTAGCTCGCCGCAGCAAACCCGGTCATGTCGCCGATCACCCCGCCGCCCAGCGCAATCAGCGTGGTCTTGCGGTCGGCGCGCCCGGTCAGGAGCGCGGTGAAAATCTGATTGAGCGTGTCGAGATTCTTGTGCGCCTCGCCATCCGGAAGAACGACGGTCGTGACTTTCTTGCCAAGCGGCGCGAGCGCGGCGCGCAGCGTGTCGCCATAAAGCGGATCAACGGTGGTGTTGGTGACGATGGCAACCGATGACCCCGCAATATGCGGCGCGTACAGTTCCGCTTGGCCAATCAGTCCTGCACCGATATGGATGGGGTAGGCGCGATCGCCCAGTTCAACGTTGACGGTAATCATGGCCGACATTATGACGTAGCCGGCTTGGCGATGCCGGCCATCTCCAGTTGCATCAACACCATGTTGACGAGGTTGTTCACCGTCGGCCGCCCCGTTTCCACGATGAAATGCGCGCACTCCTGATACAACGGATCGCGCGTCTTGTAGAGCGCTTCCAGCTTGCCGCGCGGGTCGTCGGTTTGCAGAAGCGGCCGGTTTTTATCGCGGCGGGTGCGCTGCCAAAGCTCGTGCGGCGTTGCACGCAGGTAGATCACCAGGCCGCGATTCTTCAGATGATCGCGATTTTCGGGGCGGAGAATCGCGCCGCCGCCCGTGGCGAGCACGATATTCTCGCGTCGTGACAGCTCATCGATCACGTCCGCCTCCCGCTGCCGGAAGCCTGCTTCGCCCTCGACTTCCCAGATCACGGGAATGCGCGCGCCCGTGCGCGCCTCGATTTCGAGGTCGGAATCGATGAACGAACGCTGCAAGCGGCGCGCGACCGCCCGCCCCACGGTGGTCTTGCCTGCTCCCATGAGTCCGACGAAAAATACGTTCGAGTTCGTTTGCCCGGCTTCCAACTCGCTTACCTTTGCATTGATTCCGGTCCCGATTCTGGTCCCGTTCGTGCGGGAGCTTAAAGGCAAAAGGGCCGCTTTGTCGAGCCGGAAAGCCTCGCCGAAGGCTTGCCACAGGCTTTCCGGCGACCTTCACAAGCGCGCCGGGACGATGTGCGGGGTGATAAAAATGACCAGTTCGCTGCGCGAATTCCGGCGCGCGGTGTGACGAAAAAGCCAGCCCAGTCCCGGGATTTTACCGAGCAACGGGACGCGGGTGACGTA
>NZ_JBSIPA010000580.1:0-3618 GCF_053574605.1 Caballeronia sp. M23-90
CAGGCGCGCGGCTGCTGTAACCGCCTTCATCGCCGCCTCCGCCGCCGCCCGCACCGCCACGTCCACCCAGCATCTGCATTTGTTCCGCGACGATTTCCGTTGCGTACTTTTCCACGCCCGCCTGATCGGTGTACTTGCGCGTACGAATACGGCCTTCGACGTAAATGGACGAGCCCTTCTTCAGGTACTCGTTGACGATCTCGGCCAGCCGGCCGAAAAACGTCACGCGATGCCATTCCGTGGCTTCCTTCATTTCGCCGGATGCCTTGTCCTTGTAGCGGTCAGTCGTCGCAAGACGGACGTTGGCCACGGCGTCGCCGCTCGGCAGATACCGGGTTTCCGGATCAGCGCCCAGATTTCCCACCAGAATGACCTTGTTGACGGATGCCATGATTTCTCCTGTTGATTCAATTCAGTTCAATACGATTCAATTCGATGTCGCGCGGACCTGATTCACTACGCCGTGCGCCGGATCTTCTGCGGCGGCGGCTTCATGTTCGCCGCCACGATCAGCCAGGCCAGCACCAGCCCCGAGCACGCGAAAAACACAGCGCTCTGGCCATCCACTTTCAGCAGCCATCCGCCGATCACCCCGCCGATTGCCAGGCCGATCGACTGCGTGGTGTTGTACACGCCGGCCGCCGCACCCTTTCTCGTGCCGGGCGCAAGTTTGGAGACGAGCGACGGTTGCGACGCCTCCAGCACATTGAAACCCAGGAAGTAGATGAACAAGATCGCGGCCACTGACCACAGAGTATGCGGAGCGGCGCCGAGTAACAACTGGCCAATCAGGATAAGCAAAATGGCGCCGAGCATCACCGCTTTCATTTTTCCGCGTTTTTCGGCGGCAATGATTGCCGGCACCATCAGCACGAACGCGAGGCCCATGACCGGCAAATAGACTTTCCAGTGCGCCGCGACCGGCAGACCGCCTGCTTCCAGGATGCGCGGCACGACCAGGAACAGCGCGGTTTGCGTGGCGTGCAGGACGAGCACACCGAAGTTCAGGCGCAGCAATTCCACGTTGTGCAGCACTTCGGCGAACGGCGCTTTTACATGCACGGGCGGCTTGGGCGCGTCCGGGACCACCCAGATCACCACGCCCACGGCGAGTATCGATAAAAAGCCGATCAGCGTGAACAGGCCGCTCATGCCGACCCACTGGAACACGATCGGCGCGCCGACAATGGCGACCGCGAACGAGACGCCGATGCTCGCGCCGACCATCGCCATGGCTTTCGTGCGGTTTTCCTCTGTAGTCAGATCCGCGATGAACGCAATCACCGCCGACGAAACCGCGCCCATGCCCTGAATCACACGCCCGACGATGATCCACGTCATGGAATGCCCGACCGCCGCCACGAAGCTGCCGATGGCGAAGACGATCAGCCCGAACGCGATGACCGGCTTGCGCCCCAGCTTGTCGGAGACCCAGCCGTAGAAGATATAAAGCAGCGATTGCGTGACGCCGTAAGCGCCGAGCGCAATGCCGACGAGCAGAACATTGTCGCCGCCGGGAATCGTTTTCGCGTAGATGGAAAACACCGGCATGATCATGAAGAGACCAAGCATTCGCAGCGCGAAGATCGCGGCAAGCGACACGGTCGCACGCAACTCGGGCGCGCTCAGACGTGTGGACGTAACAGACGGATTGGACATCGGACGAGGTAATGTGGAAACGCGTCAGGCGGTGTGCGCGGCTCGCGCAAACCGGGCGGTCGCCTTGTGGTTGCCCGGATCGGCACTATATGAGACAGACGGCCGAGGCGGAAATTTATGCTTCAGAACGTGCTTCGGAACCGCATTCCGGCCCTGCGTGAAGGTCATGAAAAGCCCGCCGCACGCTTGATTGACGCCGATGAGCGCGGGCAACGCGCCCTCGGTAGGGTAGCCCTCCATCCTTATGGATGAAGGGCCCCCTAAGAACTGTACGTGCGAGTTTCCCCGCATACAGCTCAAGCCTACAAACGAAGCTCCGCGTTTATGACAGAACCGGCTTAGTTACCGCAATCTTACCAGCGTGCACCTGCTGGTGGCAGTGCGGGTGAAGCAAAACTCTGTTGGACAGCGTGTCTTTGCCACCATGCATCCGATACTCTAGATGATGATCGTGCCAACCCGTTTCGTCCGTCAGCGCCGTGCCACAGTGCGCACACAGCCCGCCCTGTGACATGTACAGCGTTGCCCACTGCTTGCGATAACGCATCAACTCCCACATGCGATCCTGCCGCAGTTTCTCGCCGTACTGCTCCCACTTAGGGTCAAAAGGATGAAAATCCCCTTTGATCTTTAGATGCCGCTTGATCACTGTGCCGCTGATCTGGTACAGCTCAAGCAACCCCTTACTGCCGTCCCGCTTTACTACAGGAACAGCGAACACCCAGTGACGGTCGCCGACGGAATGAAAGTACTTCTTTCTCACCCAATCGGCGCTCTTCTGCGGATGCCGCCGCTTTGACCATCGCCAGAGCCTTTGAAACACCAAATGCTCCATGCGACTGTACGCTTGCTTGGCTACCACGGGACTGTGGTACTGCGCCCAGCCCCGAAGCATCGGATTCAACAGGCGGATCAGATCCGCCTGTTTTACCGTCTTGTTACCGCTGATCGTATCCGCCACCTTGCGATAGAACGCTTGCGCGTTTTTCTTGCTCGGTTTGATGAGCAGCTTTCCCGAGTACTTCCGAAAATTCCACCCAAGGAAATCAAAGCCTTGATCTATATGGGTGATCCGCGTTTTCTCCTCGGATAGTTGCAAACCCCTAACCGCGAGGAAGGCTTCTATCCAAGGCCGGACTTCGTCAACTAGTACCTCTTGCGAGTCACCGGTTATGACGAAGTCGTCCGCGTACCGCACCACATGAATCTTGAGCTTCTTGGTTTTCGCGATCCCGAATTTAGCACCGAGGTGCTCAATCAGTGCACGCTCCAACCCGTTCAACGTCACATTGGCCAACGTCGGGGAAATGATGCCCCCCTGCGGCGTACCGGCCGTCGTCGCCTGCAACTGACCTTGATAAACCAGGCCAGCCTTCAACCACTTCCGGAGAATCGCCGTGTCCATTGGGACATTGCGTTCCAACCAGTCATGGTTGATGTGGTCAAAGCACCCCTTGATATCCGCTTCCAGGACCCATCGGGCTGAGCCCTTCTGAGACATGGAAACAAAAATCTGGGACATGGCATCGGCCGTTGAGCGATGACTCCTGAACCCATATGAGTTCGGGTCGCTCGTGGACTCTGCCACTGGCTCCAAGGCCAGCAAGTACAGAGCTTGCATCGCTCTGTCATGCATGGTCGGAATGCCCAGAGGGCGCTCCTTCCCATTGGCCTTGGGGATAAAGACCCTCCTTAAAGGCAGAGGCCTGTATCCATGCCGCTTCAACCGATCGACAGCAAGCCGTCGACTTTCAGGCGAATCCCATAGTTCACGATCGACTCCAGCCGTTCGCGCACCTTGGTTCTGCGTAACACGTCGTACCGCATGCAACTTGGCGGACAACGTGCGGGTCAACATCCGTTGCAAGGCTTTGACCCTGCGCCATTTGCCTTCCCGCGTCGCCTTCGCAATTCGAATCTGCATCCCTCTCACGTTTCGTTCAACCCGACGCCAATCTA
>NZ_JBSIPA010000581.1:0-3598 GCF_053574605.1 Caballeronia sp. M23-90
TGAACTCGGCGTCAGTTCGCAAGACGTGTCCAATTTCCTCGCGATGCAATTCACGGGCTACACGGTCACGCAGTATCGGGTGCGCGACAAGCTGATCAGCGTCGACCTGCGTGCGCCGCAAAGCGAAGCGGGAGAATCCCAACGAGATCAGTATCGAAACTCAACGCCCTTCGCCCATCACGTGTTCAGGTTTGCTGTCCGGTCTCACTCGCGCCACATCTTTTATTGCTTCACCGTGTGCCACATGTCCTTGAAGTTCTCGCCCTTGGCGTCGCCCGCCTTGGTGTCTTTCGCGAACGTGTACACGCGCTTGCCTTTGTAAGCCCATTGTTTGCCGCCATCGGCGGTGGACATGACCGTCCAGTCGCCCTGCGGCTGGTCCGATGCATCTGCCATTGCCGCTGGCCATGCCTGCGCGCAGCCGCCCGAGCAGGCGCTTGGACCGGAGGCGGTGTCTTTGTCGAACGTGTAGAGCGTCATGCCCTTGGAATCGGTGTACATGCCGTTCGCGGCCACAGGCGGCGCGGCATGAACGGTCAGGCTGAACGTAGCGGCAAGCGCCGCGGCGAGCATCGGGATTCGCGTTTTCATTGTCTCTTCCATTTATCGATACGGTTTAAACGAACATCACCCGCGCAATATTCCGGCGGGCTGCAAATATTCTGGTCCGATTTGCGAAGGGCGGCAGAGTTTTCTCCATTCCAAAGCCGAATCACGGACGTCGCTACAATCGACACGTCCCCGTAACCCTGAAACAGACGAGGTGAAATGGTGCAGGACAGCAAGAAGTCATCGGCGGCGAGAAAGCGTCCACTCGACGGAATCCGTGTGCTGGATTTATCGCGCGTGCTGGCCGGGCCGTGGTGCACGCAAAATCTCGCGGATCTTGGCGCGGAAGTGTTCAAGATCGAACGCCCGGGTACGGGCGACGATACCCGCACGTGGGGCCCGCCGTTCCTGCGCGATGCCGACGGCAACAACACCTCCGAGAGCGCCTATTTCCTCTGCGCGAATCGCAACAAGCAGTCGGTCGCCATCGATATGAGTTCGCCGGAAGGCGCGGCGCTCATCCGTGAGTTCGCGAAATCCTGCGATGTGGTCGTCGAAAACTTCAAGGTCGGCGGGCTGAAGAAATATGGCCTGGATTACGTGAGTCTTTCCGAGCTGAACCCGCGGCTGGTGTATTGCTCGGTGACGGGTTTCGGTCAAAGCGGGCCGTTGTCGCAACGCGCGGGATACGACTTCCTGATCCAGGGCATGGGCGGCCTGATGAGCATCACCGGTGAACCCGACAGCGTGGCCGGCGGTGGTCCGGAGAAAGTCGGCGTGGCCGTGACCGACCTGATGGCCGGCATGTACGCGACCACGGGCATTCTCGCGGCCTTGATGGAGCGCGAGAAAAGCGGCCTTGGGCAGCATCTCGACATCTCGCTGTTCGACGCGCAGCTCGCCATGCTCGCCAACCAGTCGATGAACTACCTCACCACCGGCATCGCGCCCGAGCGCATGGGCAACGCACACCCGAACATCGTGCCATATCAGACGTTCGCGACGAGCGACGGCCATGTGATCGTTGCGTGCGGGAACGATGGCCAGTTTCGCGCGCTCTGCACGGCGATGAACGTGCCGGAGCTTGCCATCGATTCGCGCTTTGCGACCAACAGCGGCCGCAGCGTGAACCGCGCGGAGTTATTGCCGCAATTGGGCGCGGTGTTCATGACCCGCACGCGCGATGCATGGGTCGCGGCGCTCGAAGCGTGCGGCGTGCCGTGCGGACCGATCAACGACATCGAGCAGGCGTTCGGTTCGGAGCAGGCGGTGTATCGCGAGTCGGCGCGCGAGATTGCGCATCCGGTTGCGGGCGTGGCGCCGACGGTGGCGAGTCCGCTGCGTTTATCGGCTACGCCGGTTGAATACAATCGGGCGCCGCCGATGCTCGGTCAGCACACAAGCGCAGTGCTGCGCGAGGTGCTGGGTATGACCGATGCGCAGATCAGTGAGTTGCAGCAGGCCGGCGTAATTGGCGATCAAAGCTGAAGCGGTAGATTAAAGCTGCCAGTCAAGCAAGGGCACGGCCTTCTCGATCAGCTTTTCCATCGCGGGCCGATTGAGCCAGTCTTGATATGTGACTAGCTGCGACTTTTCGATATCCGCATCGAAGATCGCGCTTTGCCGCCGCGCGAACTCGCGGTCGTAGATATTGAGGTTGGCTTCGTCGTTGAGCTTGAACGAACGGCTGTCGAAATTCGTCGATCCCACCGATACCAAAAACTCGTCCACCACGAGCAATTTGCAGTGGAACATGGTCGGCTGATATTCGTGAATTTCGATGCCCGCCGCCAGCAGATCACCCCAGCACGCCCGCGAGGCTTCGCGTACCGTGTGGGTATCGATACGCTTTCCCGGCGTCACGATCCGCACTTTCACGCCGCGCCGCGCGGCTTCGACCAGCGCGTTGATCGCGAGGCCGTCCGGGACGAAGTACGCACTCGCCAGATCGATGCTTCCCGTCGCCGCCGTGATCGCCATCAGGTACATCAGCTCCATGTCGTCGGCGCCGTGCGTCGGCGAGCTGCTGAACATGTGCGCGACGCCGTTGCTTGCTTCGCCCTCCGGCAACGGTTTGACGTCAGGAAAGTACTTCGGACCGTGCAGCACGTCGCCGGTCACCTTGATCCAGTTGTCCATGAACACGGCCTGCATGTGCCCGACCACCGGTCCTTCCACGCGAAAATGCGTGTCGCGCCAGTGCTTCTCGTCCTGCGCGTGGCCGGTCCATTCTTCCGCGATCCCCACGCCTCCGGTGAACCCCACGCGCCCGTCGATGATCAGCAATTTCCGATGCGTCCGGTTGTTCATGCGCCCGAGTCCAGTCCAGTGCGGCTTGTGATACTGCACGACCTCGGCGCCGGCCTGGCGCAATTGTTCCAGATACTTGTGGTCCATTTTCTTGCAGCCGACCCAGTCGAGCAGCACGTGCACGGCCACGCCCGAACGCGCTTTCTCCGATAACGCCGCCGCAAACTGTTCCCCGATTTCGCCGGACCAGTAAATGAACGTTTCGAACGTGATGGTTTCTTTGGCCGAGCGGATGCCGTCGAGCATCGATGGAAAGATTTCGTCGCCGTTGAGCAGCACGCGATACCGGTTCCCCGATGTAACCGGCGGCCCGAGCAGCAGGCTCATCGAGCGGATGAACTGCGGGTCGTCGCTGGAATAGAGCCGGTCGATGTTGTGCTCGACCTTCTTCTCACCGCTTACGAAATTCGCCAGAAACACCACGACAATGAGCGTGATCAGAACCGTAAGCGGTATGACAAGAAAGAGCATGTCGAGTCCAAGGAGAGCGATGCGGGATTCGCCACGCCTTGCAGCAAGAGTCGGACCTTCTCCGCTATTCGTCCACGATCGTGCTGAGATTCAGGCGCACGCGGCGCAGCATGGAGATCAATAGCGCGCGTTCGTCCGCATCTGAGCAACTATCGGGCGGACAACAGCAACGTGTGGCAATCGCACGCGCGCTGGCGATGAAACCCACCGTTCTTCTCTGCGATGAAATCACGTCAGCGCTCGACCCCGAGCTCGTGGGCGAAGTGCT
>NZ_JBSIPA010000582.1:0-3584 GCF_053574605.1 Caballeronia sp. M23-90
TCAGGCCACGGAGGGTTCGGCGGCCGGGAGGGTCATCGGCCATTGGCGGCATCGGCTGATGATCGTCGGCAACAACCGGTCGATACGCGCCGTCACCAGGATAAACACAACGCCCGCCGGAGGCTCTTCCAACGTCTTGAGCAAAGCGTTCGCGGCAAACACGTTGATGGATTCGGCGGGGTAAATCATCACGACGCGCGCGCCGCCCCGGTGCGAGCCGAGGCTGAAGAAATTCGACAGGCCGAGCACCTGATCGATCTTGATCTCCTTGCTCGGCACCTTGGTTTTCTTGCCTTCATCGGCATCCGGCTTTTCGTCGCTGATCAGTTCGCCGGCGAGCGCTTCCGGAAGCACCGCCCGATAGTCAGGGTGATTGCCCTGGCTAAACCAGAGGCAAGCGACGCAATGACCGCACGGTTCCCGCGTCGCAGTCGGTGCTTCGCACAAAAGGCTCTGTGCGAGATGTTGCGCGAACTGCAATTTCCCGATGCCCGCGCGCCCATGCAGCAACAACGCATGCGGCCAGCTTGCGCGCAGTTGCTCAAGTTGAGCCCAGTCGTCGGTTTGCCACGGATAGATCATGAAAATTCTTTTAAATCAGTAATTTAAGCTGCGTTGTTGAAAATTACAATTAACTTCAACTTTTCAATAAATTCGCTTTAAAATCAAATGCTTGAAACTACTTCCTCAAGTTTTTTCTGTATATCTGCAACCGACCGTGTTGCGTCGATTACCAGGAACCGGCCCGGTGATTCCGCCGCCCGACGCAGATACTCGGCTCTCGTCCGCGCAAAGAACGAATCGGACTCGCTTTCGAACTTGTCCGGCGCACGTACCGCGCCCCGGCGTTCGCTGGCCACGTTCGTCGGGACATCGAAAAGTACGGTCAGATCCGGTTGAAATCCGCCCTGCACCCAGCGCTCCAGTGCTTCGAGCTTGTCGCGCGGCAGACCCCGGCCGCCGCCCTGATACGCAAAGGTGGCATCGGAAAAACGATCCGACAGCACCCAGTCGCCGCGCGCCAGCGCCGGCTCGATCACAAGCGCCAGATGCTCCCGGCGCGCGGCGAACATCAGCAGCGCCTCGGTTTCGAGGTCCATCGGCTGATTGAGAAGCAATTCCCGCAGGCTTTCGCCGAGCGCCGTGCCGCCGGGTTCGCGCGTCATCACGACCGAGTGGCCGGCCGATGCGATCTTCTCTTCCAGACGTTCGCGGAACCACCCGAGGTGCGTTGTCTTACCCGCCCCGTCGATGCCTTCAAACGTGATGAATTTGCCGCGCACCATCATTGTCCCCGGATGTACTTGTCGACGGCCCGATTGTGGTCGCCGAGATTGTCTGAAAAGAAGCTGCTGCCGTCGCCGCGCGACACGAAATACAGCGCGCTGCTCGACGCAGGGTTGACCGTCGCTGCCAGCGCCGCGACGCCGGGCAAGGCGATCGGACCGGGCGGCAGGCCCATGCGCGTGTAGGTATTGTACGGAGTGTCGGTTTGTAAATCTTTCTTCTTGAGCCGGCCGCCGTAAGCCGGGCCCAGGCCGTAGATCACTGACGGGTCGGTCTGCAAAGGCATGTTGATGCGCAGCCGGTTCGCAAACACGGCCGCGACCAATGGCCGGTCGGCGGCGCGCCCGGTTTCCTTCTCCACGATCGACGCCATGATCAGCGCTTCATACGGCGTCTTGTACGGCAGGTTCTGTGCACGCGTGTTCCAGGCTTCCGTCAGGCGCATCTGCATCAGTTTGTACGCACGTTTGTAGACGGCGATGTCGCTCGTGCCTTTATCGAAGAGGTAGGTGTCGGGGAAAAACAGACCCTCCGCCGTCGCCTTCGCAATCACGTCGTCCGGCGCGCCGATGGCCTTCAGCAGATCGGTATCCGTCATGCCCGCGGTGTCGTGCTGGAGCGCCGGATTGCCGTCCAGCTCGTTGCGCATTTTCTGGAACGTCCACCCTTCGATGATCGTCGCCACGTATTCGTTCACGTCGCCACGCGCGATTTTTTGCAGCATCTCGTAGGGCGTGATGCCTTCCTTGAACGCGTAATTGCCGGATTTCAACTGCGACGACAGGCCGAGCACGCGCGTCATCAGCACGAACAGCTCGGGCCGCATATGGGCGCCGCCGCGATCGAGCTGGGTGCTCACGCTTTTCAGCGTACTGTGGGACTTGATGGTGATGTCGAGTTCGGGCGAGGCCAGGTCGACCGGGCTATTTGCCCACTTGAACATGCCCGCGACGAGCGCACCGGCAACCACGACCGCGACGACCGCCGCGACCAGACATTTCTTCAAAAGGGACATGCGAAACACGCTCTAGGTAAGACCCATATAATACTTGTTCGCCATCGTCCAAGTCAGGTCCATGAATTCTTCGACCGGTACACCCGCTGCTTCTCCTTTCAAGGCTGTGCTCAGCGGCGGAATTTTCGCGCCGCTCACGCAGTTTGGTTTCATCGATACAACCGGCGACGACGCCGCCGCCTTTCTTCACACGCAACTGACGAACGACGTCCAGCACCTGGATGCATCGACCGCGCGTCTGGCGGGGTATTGCTCGCCGAAAGGCCGCTTGATGGCGTCATTCCTGATGTGGCGTGCCGGGGACGCAGTGCGTTTGATGATCGCCGCCGACTTGCAGGCCACCGTGCAGAAGCGGTTGTCCATGTTCGTGATGCGCGCAAAAGCCAAGCTGGCGGATGCCACTCCGGCGCTGACCGCCGTCGGTTTTGCAGGCGACGTGCGCGACGCGCTGTCTCATCTCTTCGATGCCATGCCCGACGGCGTGCACGTGAAAGTGGAGGGTCCGCTCGGTTCGCTGATCCGCGTACCCGATGCCGCCGGCCGTCCGCGTTTCCTGTGGGTCGGCCCGAAGGCAGAAGTCGATTCGCATCTCGCCGCGCTGGAAAAGAAACTGACTCGCGCGAGCGCCGAAGTGTGGGACTGGCTCGACATTCACGCGGGCGAACCGCGCATCACACAGCCGGTGTCCGAGCAGTTCGTCCCGCAAATGGTCAACTTCGACGTGCTCGGCGGCGTCAACTTCAAGAAAGGCTGTTATCCGGGTCAGGAAGTGGTCGCGCGCAGCCAGTATCGCGGCACGATCAAGCGGCGCACATCGCTCGCGCATGCGGAAATGGCCAAAGCCGGCGACGAACTGTTCCACTCCGACGACCCCGGCCAGCCCTGCGGCCTCGTGGTCAACGTAGCGAGCGCGCCCGATGGCGGCGTGGATGCGCTCGTGGAAATCAAGCTTGCGGCGCTGGAACAGGGATCGGTGCATGTGGGCGCGGCGGATGGTCCTGTGCTGAAGTTCTCGCCGCTGCCGTACGCCTTCCCCACAGAAGTCTGAGGCGTTCATGTGCCTGATCGTCTTCGATTGGCAGCCGGAAGCGGGGTCTTCGGCATCGAATCATCCGATGCTCACGCTCGCCGCCAATCGCGATGAGTTCTACAGCCGCTAAACAATACGACGGCGCCCTCGCGGCTTATAGTCCTGAATGAGTCAAATGACCCTGGTGGCGTGCGCAGAACATACCTGTCACCTGACCCGCAATATCTGCGTATGAATATGGGCGCGGCGATG
>NZ_JBSIPA010000583.1:0-3571 GCF_053574605.1 Caballeronia sp. M23-90
TTGCCGTGCCCGCCGCGCCGGTTGCAAGCGCTGCCGCAAGGCCTGCGCTGCTGCGCTGGAGAAATGTGCGGCGACCGGATTGAGAAGCCGGTTTATCCTCGGGGATGAGGTCTTGTGAGTCAGGGCGGTCCGTTTGGTCCATGTGTGCTCCTTGCAAGCCTGGCAATCGATCGGGTCGGAGGCAATAAAGCATTTGCCATTCCTCGCCCGTTCATGCCCTGCGTACAAGTGCCTTCGTCACGCCTTAGCTGCGTTGCATACCCGCAAGCGTGTCGCGCTTGAGCTTCTTCGCAAGCGACCACTTGTGTACTTCTGTCGGGCCGTCGTAAATGCGGAACGCACGGATCTCGCGAAACACCTGTTCCACAACCGTATCCCGCGATACACCCGTGCCGCCCATCACCTGCACGCAGCGATCCGCGACCCGGAACAACGCGTCGGCCACCGCGACCTTCGTCATGGAACTCTCCGAAGTCCCGAGCGACCCGCTGTCGAGCACCGCAGCGCACCAGTCGATCATCAGTTCGGCCTGCTGCAGGTCGATCGCGTTCTCGGCCAGCATGAATCCAACGCCCTCATGATCGATCAGCAACTTGCCGAATGCGCGGCGCGTACAAGCATATTGCGTTGCGATTTCATGCGCGCGCGTGGTCGCGCCATGCCAGCGCATGCAATGCGAAAGCCGCGCCGGCGACAGGCGGACCTGCGCGTACTTGAACCCTTCATGGACTTCGCCCAGCACCTGGTCGTCCGGAACCCGCAAGCCCTCGATGCGCACGACCGCATGACCGCCCGGCATCGAACTGTCGATAGTGTCAAGAATTCGTTCAAGACGTATGGCCGGATTCGGAAGGTCGACCAGAAACATGGTGGCCTTGACCTTGTCGGTATCGTCGTCCGCGTTGCTGCGCGCCATCACAATGCCAACCGATGCGCCTTCAGCGCCTGTGATGAACGCCTTCGTTCCATCGATCACCCAGTGATCTCCATCGCGCCGGGCCGACGTCTTGAGCATCGATGGATCGGAACCTGCGCCGCCGTCCACCGCCGGCTCGGTCATGAAAAATGCCGAGCGCGCGTCGCCCGAGACCAGCGGCGCGAGAAAACGCGTCTTCTGTGCATCGGTTCCAATCTTGCCGATGAGCAGCATGTTGCCTTCATCAGGCGCGGCCGTGTTGACCGCGACCGGGCCGAGCGGCGACAAACCGGATCGCTTCAAAACCGTTGCCGTCTCGAGTTGCGTGAGATGGCCACCATCGGCGAGGATATGCGGCGTCAGCACCCCGGCAGCGCGTGCCTTGCCGCGCAATTCGCGCACGAGGTCCTCACTCGGTCCGTGGCTGCCGCAGCGCGGATCCCGTTCGTATGGGACTACGACCGTTCGCACGAACGCTTCGACACGCGATGCGATCTCTTTGGCGCGTTCCGTTTGCACAACCTCCATGCTGCTCATAGGTGTTTCCTTTGTTCAGGGGCTTGATGATTGGACCGCATAGCGTGTACTCCGGCAATGATGCCTCAATGCACACTGCGCGAGCCATAGCTACAAGCACGATGTTCGGACGACCTGTGCGGTACGATTGCTTACCTCAAATGCCGTTGAACGTTCGCCATGCCACGTGGAAACTCGCCATTTTCAAGCGGGCTCCCGCCAAACGAACGCACGGAACCAATCCGGTAATTCATTCCTTTAATGTCGGTGATAGGCTGCGTACACGGTAAATTCCGGACCACGGGAGAGAACAGTGCACGCGCCGATTTCCAGCTCAGGCGGTTCGCTTCCCGCGTTGACGAGCATCCGCTTTCTCGCGGCGATCACTGTCGTGGTCTCACATTATTCCGAGCTAGGATTACTTAATCTGCCAAGGGAGATATTCGAGTTCTTCGATGGCGGCCGTCCAGCGGTATCGTTATTTTTCGTGCTGTCGGGGTTTATCCTCACATTCACTTATCGCGATCAACTGGCTATCAAAGGCAATGCCGCGTTTTATCAGGCCCGTTTTGCGCGCATCTATCCAGTCGTGTTGCTGGGTCTCGTTTTATGCGTGCCCACCACGCTCTATTTGCTTCATGGCGATAACCCGTCCTTGCTGCTCCAGTGGTACGCGGTAAAAAGCTCCGTGCACTTGGCGATAGGCGCAAGCCTGCTTTGCCAGTTGCTGCTGCTGAACGCGTGGTTTCCATTCGCCGCGATCAACCAGCCGTGGAACGGGCCATCGGACAGCGTGTCATGCGAAGCCTTCTTCTACCTCCTGTTTCCGCTCATGCTTCGCAAGATGTTGTCCGTGCCCATTGCTCGGCTGACGCTCGCATGTGTCGGGTTCTTTCTGCTGCAAGGATTGTGGATCCTGTTTTTGCAGACCTGCCTGCCCGCGTCGCGCAGCGGTTTTCTTATCGTTGGCCTGCCGCTCACGCGTCTGTTCGAGTTCGTTGCCGGAATCTATGCCGCAATCCTGTTTCTTCAGCTGCGTGAAGCGCGTGCGGACAGGCATGCGCTGGCGCTCAAATTGATCAGCGGAGCATTGATCACGCTGGTCGTGCTCGCTCTCTGGCATCCGTTTTCCCCGGCGTTCTATCTGGCTTCGCCGTTGTTCGCCGCATTGATACTCGGGCTCGCGCTGATGGATCGCCCGGTGATCAACTTCCTCAACCAGCGCATCCTGATCAAGCTCGGCGAAGCAAGTTATTCGCTGTACCTGATCCATGTACCGATTGCGTATCTTGCCTACATAGCCGGGTTCAGACAGTCGAACGGATGGCTCGCGATCGTATTCGCTGTCGCTGCGAGCGTCGTGATCTTCAGGTTCTACGAAGAGCCGATGAGAAAACGGATTCGCGCAGGCTTCTCGCATGCGGCGACATCCGGCGACACCATCAACACCATCGACAATCAGGCAACCGCGACTGTGCAACGCCGGTCCTGACCCAAGGAACTTCCCTCTTCCCTCTCCGTCCGACGATTTCGAGCGCGTCCGTGCATGGCACATACGTTTATGTGCGGCGTATAGTCTGCTCATCGTGCAAACCAGCGCGTCCGCCTTGAGCAGCTCACGCGTTCGATTCAATCGTCCCTGGAGAATTGCAATGTCGTCCGTGTTATTCAGAAACGGCTCGCTGCTGGACCCGACACAACCTGAGCTTCTCACCGGCCATGAAGTACTCGTGGAAGACGGGCTGATCAAGGAAGTTTCCGACCAGCCGATCAAATCGAACAGCGCCCGCGTGATCGACCTGAAGGGCAAGACGCTGATGCCCGGATTGATCGACTTGCATGTTCACGTCATTGCCGTCGAATTCAACCTGCCGCGCGTCGCGACCCTGCCCAACGTGCTCGTTACGCTGCGCGCCGTTCCGCTGATGCGCGCCATGTTGCGGCGCGGCTTCACTACCATCCGTGATGCGGGCGGCGCGGGATATCCCTTCAAACAAGCGGTCGAAGCGGGACTGGCCGAAGGTCCACGCATGTTCGTCTCCGGCCGCGCGCTGAGCCAGACAGGCGGTCACGGCGACATGCGCGCGCGCACCGACTACATGCCGCCCGATGCACCATGCGGTTGCTGCGTGCGTGTCA
>NZ_JBSIPA010000584.1:0-3571 GCF_053574605.1 Caballeronia sp. M23-90
TGGCCGTTCTCTCGATCCTGTGACCGGCCGCGCGTTCGAGCCGGTAAGCAGCGGTCACAAGATCGATCCCGAGACCGGCCGGGCAATCGACCCGGTGACCGGACAAACCATCGATCCGGTGACGGGCGCCACGATTCGCCGCGATCCGCATTGAACGTCGTGAGCGGCAACTGTGCCGCTCCAAGTGTTTCCAAAGACGAGCGGCGTTAGACGCCGGCCGTTGATATTTCTGCGCGACGCGACGCGCGGGACACCGTTCCCGCCGCTTCGCGTTTCTGTTTTGCCAACCGTTTCCGCTCACTCGCCTTCTGGCCGCTGCCATGCACGACAAGATCCTGATTCTCGATTTCGGCTCCCAAGTCACCCAACTGATCGCGCGGCGCATCCGCGAATCGCACGTGTATTCGGAGATCCATCCGTACGACGTCGATGAAGCGTTCATTCGCGAGTTCGCGCCGAAGGGCATCATCTTGTCGGGTGGACCCAACTCTGTGACCGAGCTGAATTCGCCGCGCGCCCCGCAAGTCGTCTTCGATCTCGGTGTACCGGTCTTGGGCATTTGCTACGGCATGCAGACCATGGCCGAACAGCTTGGCGGCAAGGTCGAACTCGGCAATGTGCGCGAATTCGGCTATGCGGAAGTGCGCGCGCATAACCATACGAGTTTCCTGAACGGCATCGAAGATTTCCAGACGGCCGAAGGTCACGGCATGCTCAAAGTGTGGATGAGTCACGGCGACAAGGTGGCCGACATGCCTTTGGGATTCAAGCTGATGGCATCGACGCCGGCTTGCCCGATCGCCGCCATGGCCGACGACGAGCGCCATTTCTACGGCCTGCAGTGGCATCCCGAAGTCACGCATACAGTGCAGGGCCGCGCGATGCTCGATCGCTTCGTGCTGGAACTGTGCGCAGCGCGGCCGGATTGGGAGATGGGTCATTACATCGATGAAGCCGTCGAGAAGATCCGCGCCCAGGTCGGCGACGAACACGTGATCCTCGGGTTGTCGGGCGGCGTGGATTCGTCGGTGGCCGCGGCGCTGTTGCATCGCGCGATTGGCGCGCAACTGACGTGCGTGTTCGTCGATCACGGCTTGTTGCGGTTGAACGAGGCCGAGCAGGTCATGACGACGTTCGCCGATCACCTTGGCGTGAAGGTGATTCACGTCGATGCCAGCGAAGTGTTCTTGTCGAAGCTTGCCGGTGTCAACGATCCCGAAGCGAAGCGGAAGATCATTGGTGCTGAGTTCGTGGAAGTGTTCCAGACGGAAGCAAACAAGCTGAAAGATGCAAAGTGGCTCGCGCAGGGGACGATTTATCCCGACGTGATCGAGTCGGCGGGCAAGGGCAAGAAGGGTCACACGATCAAGAGCCATCACAACGTGGGTGGTTTGCCGGAGACGTTGAACCTGAAGCTGCTGGAGCCGTTGCGCGAGTTGTTCAAGGATGAGGTGCGCGAGCTGGGCGTGAAGCTTGGATTGCCGCCGGCGATGGTTTATCGGCATCCGTTCCCGGGCCCGGGGCTGGGTGTGCGGATCCTTGGCGAAGTGAAGCGCGAGTTCGCGGATCTGTTGCGTCACGCAGATGCGATTTTTATCGAAACGTTGAGGAATACGTTTGATAAGGAATCGGGCAAGTCATGGTATGAGCTGACGAGCCAGGCTTTCGCGGTGTTTTTGCCGGTGAAAAGCGTCGGCGTAATGGGCGATGGGCGCACCTATGAGTATGTGGTCGCCTTGCGCGCCGTGCAGACGCTGGACTTCATGACCGCGCAATGGGCGCATCTGCCTCATGAGCTGCTCGGGCATGTTTCGAACCGGATCATCAATGAGGTTCGCGGGATCAATCGCGTTGTTTATGATATTTCGGGGAAACCGCCGGCGACGATTGAGTGGGAGTGAGCTTCGAAGTTTTCACCAGCATCTCTTTCGCCATAAAGTGGAATGGACACCTGTAGAAGTTAGGCTGCAGCTTTAGTCTATCGTTTGGCTATAACGCGCGACGCCCCTCGGCATCGCGCGCAATCCCATCTCACTGCTTATCCGGCAACGCATAAGCCATCACGTAATCGCCCAGCTTGGTCCCGAACGACCCATGACCACCAGCCGCGATGACCACGTACTGCTTACCACCGGCCTCATACGTCATTGGCGTCGCCTGGCCTCCCGCAGGCAGGCGAGCTTCCCATAGCTGCTCGCCGGTATCGGTATTGAACGCGCGCAGATAGTTGTCCGCAGTCGCCCCGATAAAGAACACGTGACCCGCCGTCGTGACTGGACCACCGAGCATCGGCATGCCCATCTTGAACGGGATCGGGATGGGCGAGCTGTCACGCGTCGTGCCGATGCGCTTCTTCCAGATCACCGCATTCGTGCCCAGATCGACCGCCGATACATAACCCCACGCAGGTTGCTTGCACGGCAATCCCAACGGTGACAGGAACGGGTTCAGCGTCACCCCAAACGGCACGCCATATTGCGGCTGGACGCCGGTTTCGGTGCCCGTACCACTCTGGCCGGAGGCGGGAGGCTCGATCGGATTTTTAGGCCCGCGTGGAATGAGCCGCGAGACGAAAGGCAGCGCGATCGGATTGGCGATAGCGATGCGCCGGTCTGTATCGATGGCAAGTCCGCCCCACTCGAACATGCCGAGATTCCCAGGAAACACCAGCGTTCCTTGCTCAGAAGGCGGCGTGAACGGTCCTTCATAACGCAAACGATGGAACATCACGCGGCACACGAGTTGGTCGAACATCGTCGCGCCCCACATGTCCGCGCCGGTCAGGTTCTTCTTCGGCCTGAACGTGAGGTCTGAGAATGGCTGGGTCGGCGACACGTGATCACCCGTAGCCGCGCCTTGCGGCACCGGTTGCTCGGGTGCGGGCACGATCAGCTTGCCGGTGCGCCGGTCGAGCACGAAGATGTTGCCCGTCTTGGCCGGCGCATAGATCGCGGGGATGATGTTGCCGCTGCTGTCCTTGATGTCGGCGATGGTCGGCTGCGCCGGCAGGTCCATGTCCCACAAGTCGTGGTGGACGGTTTGATAGAACCAGGCGAGCTTACCTGTCGTTGCATTTAGCGCAAGCAGTCCGCTCGCATAGCGCTCCTGATCGGGCGTGCGATGGCCGCCCCAGATGTCGGGGGTCGTTACGCCCATCGGCAGATAGATGAGATCGAGTTTCGGATCGTAGGCTGAGGGAGCCCATGAGTTCGGCGAGTTCATCGTGTAACTATGCTGGTCGCCAGGAATTGCGTTGGGGTTGGACGCGCCGGGATCGAACGCCCAAAGAAGTTTGCCCGTGTCCACATCGAATCCGCGTATCACGCCGGACGGCTCGCGCGTTCCATAGTTGTCGGTGACGGCACCCGCAACGACGATGACCTTCGATGTAATGATTGGCGGCGACGTGGGCTCATACTGACCAGGGGTCTTGACCGGCTGCAGATGCTGCAGATCGAGCACGCCGTTTTCGGCGAAGGTGGCACAGCGCTGACCGGTGGCGGCATCGAGTTCGAACAGGCGGCCATCGTTCACCGGGAGGATGATCCGGCGCGAGCACGCGGGCAGGGCA
>NZ_JBSIPA010000585.1:0-3568 GCF_053574605.1 Caballeronia sp. M23-90
TCTGCGCCGGTCATGGTGGTCGCGGCGCTCGCCAGCGACGACGCGCCGGCAAGCTTGAGGAAGTTGCGTCTCGATACGGTGGCGACGGGATCGGTTCTGGTCTTGTTCGGCATGTCAGGGTCTCGCTCCGGGGATTTTATGGGCCGACAACTGAATCCATTATTGCGAGCGGTATTACCCCGTTATGACATTCGCCATACTTTCCGGAATGGCGAAGCCGATCAACCCGCCGCCGCCCTCAGCGTGACCACGTCACGCCGCGGCGGTGCGCCAAACATGCGCGCATATTCGCGGCTGAATTGCGATGCGCTTTCGTAGCCGACCTGGAACGCAGCCGTCTCTGCATTGGCCGCGTCCGTCAGCATCAACCGCCGCGCTTCGAGCAGGCGCAACTGCTTCTGGTACTGCAGCGGTGTCATCGATGTCAGCGTCTTGAATTGCCGATGAAACGCCGACGGACTCATCTGCGCCTGCAACGCGAGTTCCTCGATGCGCACCGCTTCAGCAAAACGGTTACGCAACGAGTGGATCACGCTCACCACCCGGTGTACGTGACTGTTGCCGAGCACGATCGCCGCGACGTCGGCGGCACGCGGGCCCGTGAGCAGCCAATAACAGATTTCCCGCATGATCGATGGATAAAGCATCGGAATGGCTTGCGGCGTGCCGATCAGGCGCATCAGACGCAATGCGCAATCAGCGAGCGGCCCGTCGAAGTCGGTGACAAAGACGCCGTGCGCCGATTCGCCGTTCGCACCGGCCTCGGGATGGTTCGCGCCTTCGGTCGTGGCCAGCCCTTCGAACACATCGCGCATCACGGCCAGGTCGAATTCGACCACGATGCCAAGAAACGGCTCCGTTCTGCTCGCTTCGACCACGCGCCCGACCGCTGGCATCTCGACGCTGACGACCAGCGCCTGACCGGCACGATAGTGGAACCGCTGATTGCCGAAGATCGTCCATTTCGCGCCCTGCACGACGATGCACAACGCCGGCTTGAAAATGAGGTGCGACGGCTGCTTTTCGCGATTCGAACGAAGGATCATCACGCCCTTGACGGGCGTCAGGTAGGGGCCGTCACCAGGCTGGGCGTCGGTGTAACGGGTGACGGCTTCGAGCAGGGCATCGTTGGACATGGGCGGAAATCTTCGGGCGCTGGAACCCCGATCATATAGGCGTTTCGAGAAAAAAACGCGTGACAGGATCAGGCAAGAAGTGTCCAAGTTCGGGCATTCTGATCTTCGCCTGGCGCGCGTATCGTTGGTCGGACACGAACCCAGTGAAACACAACGGAGTCCATCAATGCCTGATCAAAACACCCCGAAGATCGCAATCGTCACGGGCGGCAGCCGCGGCCTCGGCCGCAACACGGTACTGAACCTGGCAAAGCGCGGTATCGATTCGATTTTCACGTATCACTCGAATCGCGCCGAAGCCGATCAGGTCGTCGCAGCAGTGCACGAAGCAGGACGCAACGCAGGACGCAACGCGATCGCCATTCAACTCGATACCGCCAACACCGCCTCCTTCGATACCTTCACGCAAAACGTTCGTGACGCGCTCTCAAAGCTGGGTGCAGAGCGTTTCGATTTTCTTGTCAACAACGCGGGCACGTCGTTGCACAAGGCGTTTCACGAGACCACCGAAGCCGAACTGGACGCCGTCTACGCGGTCCATTTCAAGGGCGTGTTTTTCCTCACGCAAAAGCTGCTGCCGCTCATCAACGATGGCGGCCGCATCGTGAATATCTCTTCGGGTCTCGCGCGGTTTTCGTTTCCCGGAAGCAGTGCGTATGCGTGCATGAAGGGCGCGGTCGAGGTGCTCACGCGTTATCTCGCGAAAGAACTCGGCGAGCGCCGCATTACCGTCAACACGGTGGCGCCCGGCGCGATCGCGACGGACTTCAGCGGCGGCATGGTCCGCGACAATCCGGACCTGAACAAGCTGATTGCCGGCATGACATCGCTTGGCCGCGTGGGTCATCCCGACGATATCGGCCCGATGATCGCGGCGCTTCTCTCCGACGATAACCGCTGGGTCAACGCGCAGCGCATCGAGGTATCGGGCGGCATGATCATCTGAGCCGCTGCGCCGGGTGTTTCATATCAAGGGCAGCGTGAGCCGGATATGCTCGGCGAACACCTTGATCAGATGCGACGGGCGTGCCCGCTCGAACTTCAGCGTAATGGCGATGCCGGGCAACGCGGGAAGTCCGGGATCGCCATTGAGAATGCAGAGATCCGGCGCGACGGCCGTCTGCGTGATGACGGCCACGGCCTGTCCCGAGCGGACCAGGGCCGTGAGACCGGCAAGACTGCTGCTTGCATAAGCGATGCGATACGCCCTGCCCGCGCGCTGCAACGCTTCGCAGGCCGCGACGTGATCGAGCGTGTCCGGATCGGAAAGCGCCAGCGGCAACGGGTCGAAGTGCGCGGCGTCCAGTCCCGGATAACCCACCCAGACCAGCGGCTCACGGCGGATGATGTCGTCGTTCGGGGCACTCTCCGGTAGCGAAATCATCGCCAGGTCCAGCGCGTGCATGTCCAGTTGTTCGAGCAATCGCGGCGTGGGCGCGCATACGACCTCCACCAGCGCATCCGGGTGCCGGCTCGAAAACTGCCGCAGCAAATGCGGCAGGAAAACCGTGGCGTAGTCGTCCGGACATCCAAAGCGAATCGTTCCCGACAAGCCTTTGCCGGACAGATCGGCCATTGCTTCGTCGTGCATGCGCAAAATGCGTTGGGCGTGGATCAGCAGGCGTTCGCCGGGGTTGGTCAACACCACGCCGCGACCTGTGCGCTGAAACAGCGGCTGATCGACGATCTCTTCAAGACGCTTCATCTGCTGGCTCAGCGCGGACTGGGTCCGGCCAATCCGGCTGGCCGCGTGGCTGAGCGTCCGGACTTCGGCCACGACGGTGAACGAACGCAGCAGGTCGATTTCGAGTGAAAGGCTCAAGGTATAAGACTCGCTTCTATCTTCCATTAGAACTATTCGATTCTATGAAACCAGAGAGCGAACTAGACTGCAAGCTATTCCGCCTATTCCGCTTGTCTAGGTTTTATTCCTGCCATTCGCCAAGGAGCAGCAACGTGTCCAGAAACGACGATGCAACCTTCTGGCATAACGCCAGACATCACCTCATCCGCTACGGCGGCACCTTCGAGCCGTTGATCATCGAGCGTGCCAAAGGCAGCTTCGTCTACGACGCAGACGGCCGCGCGATCCTGGACTTCACATCGGGGCAAATGAGCGCGGTGCTCGGGCACAGCCATCCGGAAATCGTGGCGGTCATCAACGAATACGCCGGCAAGCTCGACCACCTCTTCAGCGGCATGCTGTCCCGGCCAGTGGTCGATCTCGCGACCCGCCTCGCCGACATCACGCCCGAAGGACTCGACCGCGCACTGTTGCTGAGCACGGGCGCGGAATCGAACGAAGCCGCCATCCGCATGGCGAAGCTGGTCACGGGCAAGTACGAAATCGTAGGGTTTGCGCAGTCCTGGCACGGCATGACGGGCAACGCGGCATCCGCGACCTACAGCGCCGGTCGCAAGGGCGTCGGCCA
>NZ_JBSIPA010000586.1:0-3521 GCF_053574605.1 Caballeronia sp. M23-90
TCTCCCGCGCCTTCGGCCAGCGCCGCGCTCTGCAATGCGTGCTGCAGTTGCGTCACCGGCTCGCCGCTGTAAGCCATGGCGCCGTAAGTATCGAATAGATGACGGATGTCAGGGAGTGTCAGCGCCATATCATTCCCACGGTAACGAAAAAGTCTTGAGGCTCGTGAAGCTTTTCATCGCTTCCTGGACACCTTCCTTGTAGCCGAGGCCGGAGTCCTTTATACCGCCGAAAGGTGTCAGTTCTATGCGATAGCCGGGCACTTCCCACACGTTCACCGTGCCGACGCGCAGTTCGTTCACAAACCGCGTGATGAGGTCGGCGCGGTCCGTGCACACGCCGGATGACAAACCGAACGCGGTGCCGTTGCTGATTCGTATGGCGTCGTCGATGGTATCGAATTCAATGATAGGCGAGACCGGGCCAAAAGTTTCCTCACGCACCAAGGTCATGGAAGGATCGACCCGGTCGAGTACGGTCGGCGAATACAGCGCGCCATTGCGGCGATTGCCGCAGAGCAGGCGCGCGCCTTGCCGCACCGCTTCGTTCACGCGCGTCTCGAACGATTCCGCGGCAGTTGCGTCTATTACCGTACCCATCTGGTTGGCGGTATCGAAGGGATCGCCGTAGCTCCATGCGTGCGTTTTTTCCAGCACGAGTTCGGTGAAGCGCGCGGCGATCCCCTTCTGCACCAGCATGCGTTTCACCGCCGTGCAGCGCTGTCCCGAGTTCTTGTACGAACCCTGTACGGCAAGCGTGGCGGCGCGTTCGACATCGGCGTCATCGAGCACGATCAGCGGATCGTTGCCGCCGAGTTCAAGCACCACTCGCCGGTACCCCGCCTTCGCGGCGATCGCTTTGCCTATCGCCACGCCGCCGGTAAAAGTGACCAGTTCTGCAAGGCGGTGCGTGACGAGTTCGTCGGCGATCTCGCGCGGATCGCCGGTCAGGACCTGCAGCATCGGGGCGGGCAAACCGGCTTCGTAGAGCACATCCGCGAAGTAATAAGCCGATAACGGCACCTTCTCCGAGGGCTTCAGGATCACGCGATTATTCGTCGCGATGGCCGGCGCAATCTTGTGCGCGACCTGGTTCATCGGATGGTTGAACGGCGTGATCGCGACAATGACGCCGGCAAGCGGTTCGCGTTGCGAAAACACGCGGCGCGCCTTGCCGTGCGGCGTCAAATCACAGGAGAAGCTCTGGCCGTCGTCGCGCAAGGCCTCCATGGACGCAAATTTCAGCACGTCGGCGACGCGGCCGATTTCGTACCGCGAATCCTGCTTCGATAAACCCGACTCCAGCGAAATCAGGTCGGACGCTTCTTCCGTGCGTTCACGCATGATGCTAGCCGCGCGTTCGAGGATCTGCGAACGCTCGTAGCGCGTGAGCGTTGCGCGGTAGTTTGCCGCGTACTCGAAGGCGTCGCGGACATCGTCGACACTGGCCATCGGCACGGTGCCGACGCGCGTATTCGTGTACGGATCGAACACATCGAGATTGCGTGTACGCGCCGCACGCTCGCCCTTGAGCCGGAGCTTCTCCATGCGCAGCGCGTGCTGCTCGGCCGCGAGGACGGCGCTCATGATGCAAGGACCAGATGGTTGAGTGCGATGCTCAATACATCGAAATTACGCAGACGTTTGCCGTTGAGCTTCGACTCAAAGCCGTCGGTTTTCCGATTGAAGAGCAACGGCACTTCCTGCTCCGACACACCACCATGCGAGCGCAGTGGCACCGTGAGGCCCGAAAGATCGTGTTCCGCCCGACGCGTGCCAAGCGCCGTGTTGCGCCCGCTCACCACGACGAGGTCGCCCACACGATCGTTCGGCAGTTCGAAGCGTTCGCACGCCGTTGCGTTGTCCAGCACGATATCGACGCCCGGCAACTCGGCGATGCGCTTCGCCAGTGCTTTTGCATCGACGGAACGCGGCAGGTAGATCGTCGCGAACGATCCAAGCGCGCCATGATGAACGACGTAAGGATCGGTGATGGGCAGGATGACCCGTGCGCTGGGAATGTCCAGTGTTCCGTCGAGCCAGTCCTGCAGATACACGACGTTAGGCTCGCCCGTCGATGGGTCGTGCTTCGCGTTCATGCCGTGGTCGGCGGTGAGCCCGATCACCGCGCCGAGCGCATTCAACTGCGCGAGGTATCCGTCCATCATGGCGTAGAACGCGTTCGCGCCGTCCGTGCCGGGTGCGAACTTGTGCTGTACGTAATCGGTTGTCGAGAGGTACATCAGGTCGATGTCGCGCGTCTCTGCCAGCCGCACGCCCGCTGCGAACACGAACTCGGAAAGCCCCGCGCTGTAGACATCGGGCACAGGTTTGCCAACGAGATTCAGCACGTTGTCGATGCCATTTTCCGCGAGCGTGGCGGCATCGGCTTTTTCAGCCGAGAAACAAATGCCGTCGAGCTGCCAGCCAAGCAAACGCCTCAGCTTGTCCTTAGCCGTGACCACCGCGACCTTGTCGCCGCGCTGCGCCGCGGCCGCGAGAATCGTCCCGGCGCGAAGGTAGGCCGGGTCGTTCATCATGACCTCGGCGCCCTTGCCGCCGTTCGCGTCCGGATCGAAGAAATAGTTGCCGCAGATGCCGTGCACGGAAGGCGGCACACCCGTCACGATGGACAAGTTGTTGGGGTTCGTGAACGACGGGATCACACAGTCGGCACGAAAGGCGGAACCACCTTCGAGCATCGTGCCGATAAACGGCGCCACACCCGCGGCAACCGCTGCTTCGAGATAGTCGTACTCGCAACCATCGACGCACACGACGACCGTCAACGCGCGTGCCGGGCCATACGCGCGGCCGTTGACTTCGATAGACGTTTCAGTAGAGATGGACATGACGTTCCTTTTCGAGCGTGAACCGGCACTTTTAATTCGGCGCGATTTACATATTTTGACTTACAACGCCAATATTTGCCACATTTTTCGGCGTGAGAAATTGTCCCGCGCAAGCGGGATACACCTTGCGGTAGCTTCGATTCAGGCCATGCGCCGCCGGGGAACCTTCGCCGCGATCAGCAACAGCGCAGCGAGAGACACCGCCAGCAGGATCAGCGAAAGCGCCGATGCCGGCAGGTAATAACCGCGATTCACCTGTCCCACCACGACGATCGGAACCGTAGCGAATCCCGGCGGATAAACGGTCAGCGTCGCGCCGAGTTCGCCCAGCGACAACGCGAAACCAAGCGCAAGACTCGCGCGGATTGCGGGAACGAGTTGCGGCAGGACGACACGCGAAAGGACCATCGATGGCGGTGCGCCAAGGCTCGCCGCCGCTTCGCGCAGGATCGTAAGTTCAGGCCGCAGCGCAGCGGCCGCACATCGATAACAAAACGGCAGCACCAGCGCCAACTGCACCAGCACGACAATTGCCGCGGACCCTGAAATATCCAGCGGCTTCTTGTGATACGCAATCAGCACGGCCAGTCCGAGCACGACGCTCGGCACGCCGTTGGGCATCATCGCGATGGTATCGACCCATGCGCCCACACCGCGCCGGTCGCGGCCTTA
>NZ_JBSIPA010000587.1:0-3518 GCF_053574605.1 Caballeronia sp. M23-90
CTCTGCCACTGCTGGTCGCTCTGCGCCGGCGCAGCCGAGCACAAGCAGCGCGGCGGCATAACGCAAGCGCCGACGTGCGAGATTCGAGCGATTGGCGGTTTTTTTATCGTTGGAATGTTTGCTCGACAAGACTCGTGTATCCGATGCAGAAGGAACGAGTTCGAGAGATTACAGTGTTTCGCATCCCGAAATCGCGATCGTGATGTGCGGCCGCGGACTAATCGAGAAATGCCTTTGCGCGTTTTTGCAGCATGGTCCTGAAATCGTCGAGCCAGCCGATCGACAACCGCCAGCTCTGCCAATAAAGATCGACATCCATATGGGCGCCGGGCACGACGCGCACGAGTTCGCCCGATTCGATCAGCGGCCGGATCATGCGTTCGGGACACATGCCCCATCCCATCCCGGACGCGCAGCCGTGCACGAAACCCGCCACGTGCGGAATCAGGTGCCGCGGGGGATCGAGATCCGCGCGCGTGATGCGGCGGATGAAGCGCCGCTGCATCTGGTCCTTCGAATTGAATTCGACACGCGGCGCATGGCGCAACGCGTCACGCGTGAGGCCCTCCGCGAAATATCGATCGAAAAACGCGGGCGAACACACGGGCAGGTACCGCATGCGCCCGAGTTTGGTCGACCGGCATCCCTGCACGGCTTCGGCTTGCGTGGTCACCGCGCCTTGCACGCTGCCGTCGCGCAGTTGCTGCGCGGTGTGGTCCTGGTCGTCGATCACCAGGTCCAGGAGCATTTCTCGTTCGACACAAAATTCCGATACGGCATCGATGAACCACGTCCCCACGCTGTCGTCGTTGACTGCGACGCGAAACGTCGGCCACGCTTCGGCAAGCATGCCGGGCAGCGTCGGCATCTGACTGCCGAGTTCGGTTTCGAGCCGGCGCACGCGTTCAATATGGCGGCACAGCAGCGCGCCCGGTGGCGTCGCGATACACGGCTGGCCGCGCTTCACCAGCACGCTTCCCACGCGCTCTTCCAGCAGCTTCACGCGCTGCGATACCGCCGATGGCGTCACATTGAGCTCGCGCGCCGCGCGATCGAACGAGCCATGACGCACCACGGCGCCGAGCGCATCGAGAAGGGCATAATCAAGCATTAGCGTTTCTTAAGTGGCATTAGGAGAGTTAGCTTTATTTACGGAAGTACGACCGGCAGACTACGCCTCTAAACAGCGTCCGTCACGCTTCTTCTCCCTGGACCCGCCATGCAACCCACGCCATTTGCGCTCGAACGCTACTTCGCCGTTCACGAATTCACCGCCCGCTATCTGATGTGCAGTTCCGACCCGGAGTCGATGTCGGTCGCGGATCTTCTCGCGCTCGAACCCGGTTCTGCCGATGCCTTCAACAACACGTGGCTGGGCTACACGGAATACCCAGGGGCGCCCGAGCTTCGGCGAGAACTGGCAACCTTGTACGAGTCGATCGGCACGGATGATCTGATCGTGCACACAGGCGCGCAGGAAGCGATCTACTCGTTCGTGAACACGATGCTCGAGGCCGGTGATCACATGATCGTGCATATGCCTGGCTATCAGTCGCATTACTCGGTGGCGCAGGCGCTGGGTGTATCGGTGTCGCCCTGGATGGCGCGTGAAGCCGAGGGCTGGGCGCTCGGTCCCGACGAACTCGAAACGTTGCTGCGTCCCGAAACGAAAGCCTTGCTCATCTGCGCGCCGCACAATCCCACGGGTTATCTTCCGGATCGAGAACGGTTCGATGCAATCGTCGACTTCGCGCGCAAACACGGTCTCTGGCTTTTCAGCGACGAGGTCTATAGGGGACTCGAGCATGATCCGGCGCACAGGCTGCCTGCCGCGTGCGACGTCTACGAGAAAGCGATCTCGCTTGGCGCGTTATCGAAGTCGCATGGTCTCGCGGGCTTGCGCGTTGGCTGGGTTGCAACGCGCGATCGGGATGTGCTGGCTGCCATGAACACGTTCAAGGACTATCTGACCATCTGCAATAGCGCGCCGAGCGAGTTTCTAGCGGCCATCGCGGTGCGCAATACCAGCGCATTGATCGAGCGGAATACAGCAATCGTCCGGAGCAATCTGGCTTTGCTCGATCCATTTTTTGCGCGCCATCACGAGATCCTGGAATGGCATCGGCCACGCGCCGGCACGGTAGCCTTTCCGCGGTTGAAGCAGGGCGGCGCGGAGCGCTTCTGCGCGGAAGTGCTGGAACGTACTGGCGTGCTGCTGCTTCCCGGCACGTTGCTGGATCACGGTGATACCCATATTCGTATCGGCCTGGGACGGCGCAATCTGCCGGATGTCCTGGCCATCCTCGATAACTATTTGCGCGAGCAAGGCGGCAGGTTGAACCTCGGGCGGTAGATGTCATCGAACGGAATGCGTGTGTCTTTGCGCGCAAAACGTCACGAGGAACGCACATGAAGAGGTTGTTGGTATTGCTGGCGGCAAGCGCGTCGTTCGCAGCGCATGCCCAGAACACACCGAATGTCCCGACGATCCCGAGCGCTGATTTGAAACCCGCCTCTCGCGCGAGCTTCAACCGATTCACGCGCGAGACCACCGAGGACATCAATCTGCAGTTGGAAACCGATCACGAAACGGGTTGCCGATATCTCATCGCCCAAGCGCAGGGCATCACGCCGCTCCTCAAAAGCAACGGCACGCCCGACTGCAGCGCGCCGAAACTCGGTCAGTAGGACGCAGCCGGTTCTACCATTTCCACCGGACGCCGGCGTTGCCGCCTATCGTCCGTTGATGCGAGCCGCCGAGATTGGTGAGGTAGCTCGCCGTCACGAACGCGCTGCCCGAGCGCGTGACCTGGGCAACGAGTCCCACGTTCAATTGTCCCGATGTTTGTCCAACGCTCCCCGGGATGGTCGTGGTCCCTGCAAACGTCGTGCTGTCGCCCTCGCCGAACGCACGCAGGACGCTGACCCGCGCATAAGGCTGCCACGTCACGCCTGCGCTGCTGAAGGTGTGTTGCAGCCTCACACCGAGGCGCCCGATGTACGTGTTGCCATTGTTGAACGAGACAGACGACACGCCGTCATTGAAGTCATTGAGCGACAAGTTCTGCCAGAGGATCTGCGCCTGCGGCTCGACAACGAACGCGTTGCCGAGCGCTATCGGGAAGCCGCCTTCCACCGAACCGGTCACGGCTGTCCCGTGCGTCCCCGCGCCGGTTCCCTGATTCGACAACGGGTCGACCGTAATCGACGAACCCATTAGCACGGCGTCCGTGTACCACCCCGTGGGGCCGACGTGCGTCCAGTAGCCGCCGAGACTGTACGCATTCATCGACAAATGGCCGACGTTCACGTTCGGAAAGCCGAGCGCGAAACCATCGATGTCGCCGGTCGCGCGCGCAAAACCCAGGAACAGGCCGTAGTGATTCTTGTGGCCGCTTGCGGTGGAGTCAGCGTAGATGTCGTGACCGACTTGCGCGCCGAAAACAGAGCCGTCGAATTCAGGATTGGCTGCGCCGTCCTCGCTCTGCACCGAATGCGCGCCCCAGACGCGGCCCCAA
>NZ_JBSIPA010000588.1:0-3472 GCF_053574605.1 Caballeronia sp. M23-90
TGCCCAACGGCTCGTCCACGGCCGCGTTGGTCAAGAAGCCCGCATCGGACGCGCAGCCTTCGTCGACAGCCAAGGTCACGCCGCCAGCGCCAGGTGACGTGAACACCGGCTACTTCCTGCAAGTGGGCGCGTACAAGACGCAAGCCGATGCCGAACAGCAGCGCGCGCGTCTTGGCTTCCAGGGATTCGAGTCAAAGGTCACCCAGCGCGATGCCGGCAACGTCACGTATTACCGTGTCCGAATCGGACCGTTCACGAAGTTCGAGGACATGAACAACGTGCGTCAACGGCTCTCCGATGCAGGCGTCGATACCGCCGTCATCCGCTTTTCCAAGCAGTGAGTTCCATGGACTGCACGCGCCTTGAGCACATCAAGGCGCGTTCAGTCCGTGCGGGAACAGCCGGCTTGGCGGGCTCTTCGACTAGCCCCTTAAGCCTCCCTTAAGCGTCGTGTGTTCCCCTTTTGCCTCTCACGCTCATTCTCGGTCACCATGAAAAAACTCTTCAGCGCCCTCGCTATTTCCCTCGGCCTCGCTGCCGGTTCCCTGAGTTTCATGAGCGCCGCTCATGCATCGCCGGCTGCGCCTGTCGCGGGCACCGACTACACCGTGCTGCAAGCAGCGCAGCCGGTTGAAGCGCAGGGCAAGATCGAGGTGATCGAATTCATGTGGTACGGCTGCCCGCATTGCAACGAATTCGACCCGTATCTGGAAGCGTGGATCAAGAAACAAGGTCCTGACGTGGTGTTCAAGCGCGTGCCGGTTGCCTTCCGCGACGACTTCGTCCCGCACTCGAAGATGTTCCATGCGCTCGATGCACTCGGCCTCGCCGACAAGCTCACGCCCGCCGTGTTCAACGAGATCCACGTGAAGAAGGACTACCTGCTGACGCCTGAAGCACAGGCCACGTTCCTCGCCACGCAAGGCGTGGACAAGAAGAAGTACATGGATGCGTACAACTCGTTCTCCACGCAAAGCAATCTGCAGCGCGATAAAAAGCTGCTCGATGCCTACAAGATCGACGGCGTGCCGACCATCGCGATCCAGGGCAAGTACGAAACGGGTCCGGCGACCACGAACAGCCTGCCGGGCACGATCCAGGTGATGGATTTCATCGTGAATCAGGTTCGCGCGAAGAAGATGTAAAGACGTGAACGCCGCTACGAACGACACGCCGGCCCGGCTGAAGGTTTTCATCACCGGCGCGTCGAGCGGCATTGGGCTCGCACTTGCTGAAGAATATTTGAAGCGCGGTGCGGTCCTCGGTCTCGTTGCCCGTCGTGGCGACACCCTCGCGGCTTTTGCCGCGCGCTTTCCCTCTGCATCGATTTCCCTTTATCCCGCCGATGTCCGCGACGCCGCCGCACTTGGCCGCGCGGCCGAGCACTTCTGCGCGTTGCATGGCGGCGCCGATATCGTCATTGCAAACGCAGGGATCAGCCGCGGCGCGCTGACCGGTCATGGCGACCTGGAGGCGTTTCGCGAAGTGATGGATACCAACTACTTCGGCATGATCGCGACGTTCGAACCGTTCGTTGCGCGGATGGTTGCCGAGCGGCGCGGCACGCTTGTCGGTATCGCGAGTGTGGCGGGCGTGCGCGGACTGCCGGGATCGGGGGCGTACAGCGCATCGAAGTCGGCAGCGTTGAAGTATCTCGAAGCGCTGCGGGTGGAGATGCGGCCGGCGGGGGTATCGGTGGTGACGATCGCGCCGGGTTATATCCGCACGGAGATGACCCGCCGCAATCCGTATCCGATGCCCTTTCTCATGGATGCCGATGTGTTCGCAAGGAAGACGGCGGATGCCATTGGCAAGAAGACGCGGTTTGCCACCTTTCCGTGGCAGATGCGCGTGGCTGGCGCGCTGTTGCACGTCGTGCCGCGATGGCTTTACGACCGGGTAATGGAGAAGGCGCCGAGGAAACCCCGGGCGGAGGAATAAGTATTAGCACGGCCAAAGAAAAAGCCCGTCGGACTGAGAATCCGCCGGGCTTTGACTTAAAGGGATCGCGAGGTCAGAACGCCACGAAGGGCGCATTCCCGTTGGTGCCGAACCCGAAGTACACATAGCGTCCGAAGAAGAACGGCAGGCCGAAGTCGAACAGCGTCGGGAACGAGCCGATGGCGCCGGCCAATCCGTTCAACGCGTAGTTCGTGCCGCTGCCAGCGAGCGTCTTCGCGTTCGCGACCGTGAAGTTCACCGTGCCTGACGTCCCGTTCAGCCCGATAACCGTCGCCGATAACGCCGTCGAGTTCACCGGACAGTAGAAGTCCGTGAAGGTCGTCGTACACGCCGGCAAGGATGAGTCGCTGAAGAACAGCCCGTTCGAACCCGAGTCAACGATGGTCGTGACCGACGCGCCCTTGTACGTGCCGCTCAGGTTGCCGAATGCCGTTGAACGATAGGACGTGGCGCTGCTCAACGTATTGTTGCTCTGCGTCCCGATACCAAACACCAGTGTCCCCGTCACCGAAGCCGCCGAGCTTGTCACCGGCGGCAATTGCACGATCACGCCGTTGTTGTTCACGGCAAATTTCGTCACCGGATTCACGACCTGATTGGCCACTGCCACGGCGGTCTGCGAACAATTGGTGCCCGACGGACATGAATAGTAGTTGCTGGTCGCGGCGTTCGCGCAGGCAGCACCGCAATCCGTCGCCGATACACCCACGCCAAGAATCCCGTTCGCACCCAGTTGCCGCGACGTGCTTTCGTTGCTGCCATTGATACAGCCCGATGCCGGAACCGTCGAATCGGCCAGATCACCTACGACCTGAACCGGAATGGCGCTCGCCGTTTCGCCGCCGATCTTCACGTCGGCAGTACGCACGGTGCCCCATGTGAAGCCATCGGCGAATTGCGTGCACTGCGCAAGCTGGCCGCCGCTCGTCGACTGGTTGATCGGCAGGTTCGTGATGATTTGCGCGGCGGCATCGCTGGCAAGGCGCAGGCCGTACGAGCCGGTATCGACCTGGATGTTGTCGATGGTCTGGCACACGCTCGTGCCGGGCGCACAAACGGTCACGGTCACGTTCGGAATGTTGACGAAGTTCTGTGCGCCGGGGCCGACGGTGATCGGCACCGTGTTCGAGGCAGTCGATGCAATCGGCTGTGCGTTCGGCGTGCCGCTGCTGGAACCTCCACTGCCGCTGCTGCCACCGCTACCGGAGCTGCCGCCGCTGCTGACGGAACTGTTGCCGGAGTCGCCGCCTCCGCCGCCGCAGGCAGCGAGAAACACCGACAGGCTGAGCACGGCGAGCCATCGGAACAAACCGGACTTCAAGGAGAACAAGGACGATGAGTACATCGGACGCATAGTGAAAGTCTCCGTCCGTTATTGGATGTCGCTGGCGCTGACGCCGGCAGGCAAGGCTTGCGGGAGATAAGCCTGGCCGACGAATGCGCCCATGTGGCCACCGGAACGCACGACCAGCGCCAGCGACATCCAATAACGGACGGAGACTTTCACTAA
>NZ_JBSIPA010000589.1:0-3458 GCF_053574605.1 Caballeronia sp. M23-90
TGGGTCGCTGCGGGGGCGCTCGCGCTTTTCGCGGGCGCCGCCTTCTTCCTGCCCTTGTTTTCCTTCGCTTCCTTTGCGGCGGCCGCGGCTTCGATCTCTTCAGGATTCGGCGGCTGGTTGATCTCGTAATGCAGCACGAGCAACTGGCGCGCGCCGCGCACCGGCGCAATGGGCAGGCAGACGACGCGGGCGAACGCGGTATCGGCTTGTTTATCGACGCGCACGACTTTCGCCACCGGCAAGCCCGGCGGATAGATTCCGTCCAGGCCGCTGGTCACGAGTTCGTCGCCGGTCTGGACGTCGGCGCTGATGGGTACGAAACGCAGGTCCAGCGTGTCGCCCTTCGGCGTGCCATAGATCACGCTGCGCAAACCGGTACGCACGATCTGCACAGGAACGGCCTGGTCCTTGTCGGAGAGCAGCGTCACTTCGGATTGCAGCGGGAACACGCGGGTAATCTGGCCGATCACGCCATCTTCGTTGACTACCGGCGCGCCGTCCTGGATGCCCTGCTGCGAGCCTTTGCCAATCACGACTTTCTGTGTGAACGGATCGCGTGTGTCGTATTGCACTTCTACGGGTGTGGTTTGCGTGACGGCGCGCGCCTGAAGCTGAAGGAGCGAGCGCAAATGAGCGTTCTCGGCGTTGAGCTGGGATGCGTCGCCCGCTTTTACAGACAACTCCAGGTTCTTTTCTTTCAACTTCGAGTTTTCGGTGCGCAGGGTTGCGCTGGTCACGGCCAGATCGGCGGCGCCCATGAAGATATCGCGCGGTACGAGCGCTGCGCGCTGCAACGGGTATAACCCCGCGCCCAGCACGCCACGCACGATCTCGAGCGTGTTGAAACGCGCGTCGGAGATCAAAAGGGCGATTGCAAGCACCACGAAGAAGATCAATCTCGCGAGAGCGGATGGACCTTGCTTAAAGAGTGGCGGCGGACTGTATTCCATGGTCGGCGCCGAGGGCGTGAGCAGTTAAATCGATGCTGCGGGTCCGCGTGAAGTAGCGGCCCTGCCCAGCGCAGAGCGTTGCGGCCCGGAGCCACATTGGGCCGGGCCACGTGAACGCTTGCGCAAGTCGCAACCCTCGCGCACGTCGCAGTTGTTTCATTGAGCGAGTGCGTGTTGTTGACGCCTTCGTAAAAGGCGTCAAGACTTACTCGTAGGAGAAGATGCTGCCGAGCTTGTCCATGCGTTCGAGCGCCATGCCCGAACCGCGTACGACACACGTCAGCGGATCTTCAGCAACGAGCACCGGCAGGCCGGTCTCTTCTGCAAGCAGCCGGTCCAGATCGCGCAGCAACGCGCCACCGCCGGTGAGCATCATGCCGCGTTCGGCAATGTCAGCGCCCAGTTCAGGCGGCGTCTGTTCCAGCGCAATCTTCACCGACGAAACGATCTGGTTCAGCGGATCGGTCAGCGCTTCGAGAATTTCATTGCTCGAAATGGTGAAGCTGCGCGGAATGCCTTCGGAAAGATTACGGCCCTTGACTTCCATCTCCTTGACTTCAGAGCCCGGGAAAGCCGAACCGATTTCCTTCTTGATGGCTTCAGCCGTTTGCTCGCCAATCAGCATGCCGTAGTTACGGCGAATGTAATTGACGATGGCTTCGTCGAACTTGTCGCCGCCCACGCGCACCGAACCCTTGTACACGATACCGCCAAGCGAGATCACGCCCACTTCGGTCGTGCCGCCGCCAATGTCGACAACCATGGAGCCGGTTGCTTCCGAAACCGGCAGGCCGGCGCCAATAGCGGCAGCCATGGGTTCTTCGATCAGGTAGACCTGCGATGCGCCTGCGCCATGAGCCGCTTCCTTGATCGCGCGGCGCTCGACCTGGGTCGAACCGCACGGTACGCAAATGATGATGCGCGGCGAAGGCGAGAACATGCGCGACTCGTGAGCCGTCTTGATGAACTGCTTGATCATCTGCTCGGTGACCGTGAAGTCGGCGATAACGCCGTCTTTCATGGGCCGGATAGCTTCGATATTGCCCGGCACCTTGCCGAGCATCTGCTTGGCCTCGCGGCCGACAGCCTGAATGGTCTTCTTGCCATTCGGCCCGCCTTCCTGGCGGATGGAAACCACCGATGGCTCGTCAAGAACGATACCCTTGCCGCGCATGTAAATCAGCGTGTTGGCGGTGCCGAGATCAATCGCCAGATCGTTTGAAAAGTAGCTGCGCAAAAAACCGAACATTCAAAAATCCTGTCTCGCTGGGAGCCGTGCCTCGCTTCGAGCGCCAAAGGACGGCAGCGGAAAAAATTGACAGCCTGCAGCCGGACCCAATTGGTCGCGAACATTGCAAAGCTGCGAAGAAAATCTACCGGAGGATGCAAGCAAACCAGGCGCACACTTTTCTGAAAAATCTGTAACTAAGAAAAGGCCGCTGGCAAGTCGATCCGGATTTGGGTCGAACGCGTAATGATACCTTATAATTTTGGGGTATTCGAAGGAAAAGGACGGTACATTTTGCCATCGTCAGGCCTGCTTTCTAAGGCTCCTTATCTCGAATTGAAGTCGCGCTGTTTGTTGCGCGAAAGTCGCATAAATAGACCGGTGAAACGAATGTCTCTGACCCTGACCGATGTAAAACGCATTGCGCACCTCGCGCGGCTGGAATTGCCCGAACACGAGGCCGAACCCACCCTCGCGCGTCTGAACGATTTCTTCGGTCTCGTGGAGCAGATGCAAGCTGTAGACACCACGGGAATCGAACCGCTTGCTCACCCGATCGAACAAATCCAGCAAGTCGAACTGCGTTTGCGAAACGATGCTGTTACAGAGCACGTAAACCGCGAAGAGTTCCAACGGCCTGCGCCTGCCGTGCGCGACGGCTTGTATCTCGTGCCGAAAGTGATCGAATAGTGATGCAATAGTGATTGAACAAGCGGCCCGCCGGCACGGCAATGGCACCGCAGCACCGCACGAAAACTAAAAGACGCGGCACATGGCGTCTATCAGGAAAAACGCAATGCATCAGAAAAGCTTGACCGAACTGCGCGCGGCACTTGACGCAAAAACCCTTTCCGCCGTCGAACTCGCGCAGGTGTTCCTGCAGCGCATCGACGCAGCGAAGGATCTCAACGCCTTTATCAGCGTCGATCACGCACTCACCCTCGAGCAGGCGAAAGCAGCGGACGCGCTCATAGCCCAAGGCAAAGCGGGTCCGCTGACGGGTTTGCCCATCGCGCACAAGGACGTGTTCGTCACGCGCGGATGGAGCTCGACGGCGGGCTCGAAGATGCTCGAGAACTACAAGAGCCCCTTCGATGCCACCGTTGTCGACCGCTTGAAGAACGCGGGCATGGTGACGCTCGGCAAAACGAATATGGACGAATTTGCGATGGGTTCGTCGAACGAGAATTCGTACTTCGGCCCGGTCAAGAATCCGTGGGACCTGAAAGCGGTTCCGGGCGGATCGTCGGGTGGCTCGGCTGCAGCGGTCGCCGCGCGGA
>NZ_JBSIPA010000058.1:0-22490 GCF_053574605.1 Caballeronia sp. M23-90
CAAGAACGAGCTTCACCGCCTGCTCGCGAAACTCCTTCGTGTAGCGGCCTTTCGGTCCTCGATTCATTTGATCTCCATTTCGCTCATTCTACGAAACATTGATCTCCACTTTCTTCAGCCTATCTCACTGGTATCGCAACACGTCGGATATCGTGCCGACTGCGATCACCGGCGACATGCACAGCATCAACAAGGCCAACTTCGCTATCCTGTATTGGTTCGGGTTGCGCTTCGAGCCTCGCTTCACAAACCTCGATGACCAGTTGCAGGAATTGTATTGTATCGACGACCCGGCGCTGTACGAGAAATGCCTGATTCAGCCGATCGGACAAATCGATCGGCAGCTCATCACCGGTGAGAAGGCAAATATCGATCAGATCGTCGCCACGCTGGGCCTCAAAGAGATCACGCAGGGCTCGCTGATCCGCAAACTATGTACGTACTCGCAGGAAAATCCGACACGTCGAGCGATTTTTGAGTTCGATAGGCTCATTCGTACCATCTACACGTTGCGTTACCTGCGCGACCCGCAGCTCGAGCGAAACGTGCATCGCTCCCAAAACCGCCTCGAGTCCTACCATCAGCTTCGTTCGAGCATCGCTCAGGTCGGCGGCAAGAAGGAATTGACCGGTCGCACGGACATCGAAATCGAGATCAGCAACCAGTGCGCCCGGCTGATCGCCAACGTGATCATTTTTTACAACTCGGCGATTCTGTCGCGTCTACTGACGAAATGGGAGGCCAGTGGCAACACCAAGGCGCTGGCGCGGCTCACGCAGATATCACCGGCAGCCTGGCGGCATATCCTGTTGAACGGGCACTACACTTTTCAAAGCGACAACAAAATCGACCTGGACGCGCTCATTGCAGGGCTCGAATTGGAGTGATCGAATTTTCGGCGGTTCTGGCTTGGAATCCCTTATTCCTGTTACGGTGGAATACGATGCTACAAGCGGGGAATCCTTTACCCCCAGCCGTGGTCAACACCTGGCGACTGAGCGTCGGCACGTCGCCGTTCGTGATCGATATCCTGGCCGACGGCAGCTGGCGACCTGCGTATATTGCGCCAAAGCGGCTGGGTGGCTGGACGATGGATGTGTTGCCGAAGATGCCGCCGACAGTCGATATCGCGCCCGCGGTACGCACCTGGGCGCGACAGTACGGCGCGAATGTAACGAACCGGCGCACGCCGGCGCGCCGGTTTCCCGCGCAAACCGCTTCTTCGAACGGGACGCCAGAATGAACATGCTGAAACGTCGTCTCGATGCGACAGACGAAAAGCTGCAGGAGCTGAAAACGGCCCGCAAAGCGGCAGCTAAGGCGCAGCGCCAGCAGGTCAAGCAAACGCGCGCGGATCGCGAGCGAAAGATCATGCTGGCCGGCGAGGCGTTGCTGCGGCGTGTCGATCGCGGCGAGTGGGATGAAGCCGATTTCCGCGCGATGATGGACGACTATCTGTCGCGGCCCGCCGATCGCGCGCTGTTCGAGCTCGACGATGTATAGCCTTTGATGTTCGACGTCGACGCACCGCACAGCCAGGTCGGCAAATGTTGATTCACGATGAAGGATGCCCGATGCTGCCAACGCTTCGCATGAACCGGAATTTTGTCGTGGCCTTGCTGGCCGAGCGCGCGCCCTGCTTTGCGATGGGACTCGTGGCCGAGGGCCAGACGCACTATGCCTGCCTGGCACTGCGGCCGGTGGATGACATTCCGAACGACGTAACACGCGGCGGTTTCAACTTCGGCCACTCGATACGCGGCACCGACGATTTCGAGGTCGTACACTTCGGCTTCGAGTTTTACGGCTACCGCATCTTCAATGCGCTGATCAATCCGAGCAACTTCATCGCCAGGACAATCCTGTCGCACATGGTCGACACGAAGGCGTTTTTCTTCTTCGCAGTCAACCCGTCAGGCGGTGTGACGGTGTTCAAGTCCGGCATCGGTGAATGCAGCCTGGACAGCATCGAGTCTAATCTCGAGCGGATACTGCGCTCGAGCACGTCCGATGCTCAGTACGACGCGGCGCTGACAACGTTCAGCGACCATCCAGATCCGGTCGGGCCGATGCTGCACTGGGTTTGCCGGGACTGCGAAGATTGTCTCGACCTGTCCCACAATGTAATCGAACTGGGCCCCGCGTAACGGTCCTGATGGTCCTTGTGACCGAGACCGTTATGCCACTCACCGGACGTCGCTCCAACATTCTTCGGCTGGAATAAGCCGATTGATGTTCACAATGTGGAACGACGGAATTTTCTGGGGTTCCGGCTTAGATCCCCTTTCTGACCAGTAGTCGTATCTGCCGCCGTGCCGTCTCACTCTCGGTAAGTTGACAAAGCCAACTGCGAACCCTAAAAAGGAGATTTCAACCATGCAATACCGTCAATTGGGAAAATCCGGTCTGCTCGTCTCGGAGCTGTGCTTCGGCACCATGAGTTTCGGCAAGCAGGGCTACTGGGAGAAAATCGGCGGGCTTGACCAGCCAGCGGCCCAGCATCTGGTCGATACCGCCCTCGATGCCGGCATCAATTTCTTCGACAGTGCCGATGTCTATTCCTACGGCCAGTCCGAGGAAATCCTCGGCAAGGCGCTCAAGGGCAAGCGCGACAAGGCGGTGATCGCCACCAAGGTGCGTGGGCGCATGAGCCCGGAAATCAACGACGTGGGCTTGAGCCGACACCACATCATGCAGAGTTGCGAAAACAGCCTCAAGCGCCTTGACACCGATTACCTCGACCTCTACATCGTGCACAGCTTCGACTTCATGACGCCGCTGGAAGAAACGCTCTCGGCGCTCAACGACCTGGTACACCAGGGCAAGGTGCGCTATCTGGGCTGCTCGAACTATTTCGCCTGGCAGTTGATGAAGGCGTTGTCGATTTCCGAAAAGCACCACTGGGAGAAGTTCGTCTCGCTGCAGGCGCATTATTCGCTGGTCTCACGTGACGTGGAGATCGAACTCGCCCCTCTATGCCAGGATCAGGGTCTGGGCATCACCCCCTGGTCACCTTTGGGCGGAGGCTTTCTCAGCGGCAAATATCCGCGCGGCGCGCAAGGCCCGCAGGACGCCCGGCGCAGCAAGGAAGACCACAACTTCATCCAGGTTGACGAGGCAGACTACGATATCCTAGACAAGGTGCAGCGCATTGCCGCTGCGCGCGGGGTCAGCGCAGCGCAAGTGTCGCTCAACTATTTGCTGCGCAAGTCCAACGTCAGTTCGGTGATCGTCGGCGCCACCAAGCCTGAACAGTTGCAGGACAACCTCAAGGCCGTGGAATGGCAACTCACGGCCGAAGAAGTGGCGGCGCTCGATGCCGTCAGCGCACCGCCGCGCCTGTATCCAAACTGGATGCTGGAATTTACCCGGCTCGACCGCGACAACCCGCAGATGATTCTGTAGACGCAGCTTGCCGCCGATGGCGGAATGAACATCAAGCAAATACGTGCCCATTGGGACGAAATTCAGCGGCTGACCACCTCAATCAAGCTGGGTACGGTGACGGCCTCGCTGATGCTGCGCAAGCTTGGCAGCTAACCAGCTTGCCGTCCACAGTGCGAAATACGACCACGCTGGCCCCATCGTCCAGTGCGAAGATCCGCAGCGGATCTGCAATAGTGCGGACGACCTGGACGATCGGCGCAGGGGTTTGCATGGGCATCGCTTGAGCGACCCCATGCAGACCAGGCGAGGCCATTAGAAACAGGCCGGCCACAGTGGCCGGCAGGCTACCCAGCACCGCAGGGGAAGCGCCCAGAGAGGCCGCAATCACCAGGGCGCGGCTTTGTTGCACAAAGCGGCAACGCTGGGCTGGTAGCTGCGCGCACCTTCGAGCGCCGGGTGGTCGAGTTGCAGATTCGCGCTGCGCTGCTCAATCGCTTCACGCAATTGGGCCGCCCTCACACCGTCGTAGTGGCGACCGTGGCATAACTCCGTCTGGGGTCAGGGGTGATTCGCCTCAAATTCAATTTACGCAACAAAGCCGGTGAGCGGACCATCACTGCTCGAGTGGTCGGGCATTGCGATGGTCGCCGGTGGCGTTCTCTTGTTGGCCTGCAAGCGTTGATGCATCAGATTGAGCGATGCCCTAACTTGACATCATGCAGTTCTACCGCCATCCTGATGTAGAATCGACCGGATTCAATATTTAGGTAGGCAGCGAAGTGATGCGCTGCAATCCTAACGATATCTGATTACTCATCAGTGGATCAACGGCACAGCATTCCCTGTACACAAGATGACATGACAACGTAGACATAGCCGGAAAGGAATGTAAATGCAGAAGCGAAAACTAGGACAACAGGGACTGGAAACGTCGGCGCTCGGACTCGGTTGCATGGGCATGTCGGAGTTCTACGGTCAGGGTGATGAAGCCGAATCGATCGCGACGATTCATCGCGCAATCGAATTGGGCATCGACTTCATCGATACCGCGGACATGTACGGCCCGTTCACCAATGAAGAGTTGGTTGGCAAGGCGATACAGGACCGACGCGACGCCGTCGTGCTCGCTACTAAGTTCGGCAACGTGCGCGGTCCAAACGGGGAATTCCTCGGCATCCGCGGCGACGCCGATTATGTGCGCCAGGCTTGCGATGCTTCGCTCAAGCGTCTCGGCGTGGACCATATCGATCTTTACTATCAGCACCTCCCGGCTGAGGATCGAGAGACCATGCTCGCCATCCGCAAGCTCCGCATCTTTGCGCATCTGCTGCACGGCATGTTCACCGTGGCGACGCGTTTTCCCAACGCGACGCCCCAAACGCGGATGGAACTGAACCGCGCGTGGTCCGTCGAGATGTTGCGCCGATGCGGCATGAAACTCGTCGTCCATAACGATCAGGCGCGGCTCGATAGCGGCGCGCTGGTCGTCGGCAATCACGTTTCGTGGATCGATATCTACGTGGTGAATGCGTGGCGGCCGACGCCGTTTGTATCGAAGGCTGAGGTGCGTCAATGGCCGATCGTCGGCTGGCTTGCGCAGCAGTTGGACACGATCTTTCTCCAGCGCGAAAAACGCAGCGATGCGAAACGGATCATGCATGAACTGTCCGAGCGGTTGAAGCGCGGCGAATTGATGTGCGTGTTTCCGGAAGGGACGACATCGGCGGGGACGGACTTGCTGCCGTTTCATTCGAACCTGTTTCAGGCGGCGGTGTCGGCGGGTTGTCCCGTTCAGCCGATTTGCTTGATGTACGAAGATGGCAGTGGACAGCAATCGGAGGCGCCGGCTTATATCGATGACCTGACGCTTAGTTTCACATTGAATGCCATGCTGCATGCCAGGCCGCTGACCGCGCATCTTTATGTCTGCGATGCGCTCGCCGCGGGGGATGATCGGCGGGGGCTGGCGAAAGAGGCACAGGCGGTAATTGAAAGCGCGTTGAGACGGATGCAGGCGGGGCTGAGTGCGGTGACCGCGACTGCGACGCAAGAAGAAGTGCCTGCCGAGTCCGCAGACCTCGAGGGGCTTACGCCCGGGCATTGACATGATCCTTGTTACGGGCGGGGCTGGGTTTATCGGCGCGAACTTCGTGCTTGAGTGGCTCGGCGCGTCGAGCGAGGCTGTGCTCAACGTCGACAAGCTGACCTATGCCGGCAACCTGTCCACGCTGCATCCTCTGCAGCACAACCGGAATCACGTTTTTGTACGCGCCGACATCTGCGATCGCGCGGCGATTGACGCGCTGCTCGCTCAGCACAGACCTCGCGCGATCGTACATTTTGCGGCTGAAAGCCACGTGGACAGATCGATCGACCGACCCGCCGAGTTCGTGCAGACCAACGTAGTCGGCACTTTCACGCTGCTCGAAGCGGCGCTCGCTTACTGGCGAACATTAGCCGATGCCGAACAAGTGGCGTTTCGCTTCCTGCATGTATCGACGGATGAAGTCTTTGGTTCTCTGAACTCCGACGATGCCCCTTTCTCCGAGACCACGTCGTACGCGCCGAACAGCCCTTATTCCGCAACCAAAGCTGCTTCTGACCATCTCGTGCGTTCGTATCACCATACGTACGCTCTGCCCACGATCACGACCAACTGCTCGAACAATTACGGCCCTTATCAGTTTCCGGAGAAGCTGATTCCTCTCGTGATCATGAGCGCCATGGCAGGCAAGCCGCTGCCGCTGTACGGCGACGGCTTGAACATCCGCGACTGGTTGTATGTGAGCGACCACTGTGCCGCGATCCGCGAAGTGCTGGCGCGCGGCCGAGTTGGTGAAACATACAACGTCGGCGGATGGAACGAAAAGGCGAACCTCGAGGTCGTGCAGTCGGTGTGCGACTGGCTCGACCGGTTGCATCCAAAAACGGCGGGTTCGTATCGTGACCAGATAGCGTTCGTTACGGACCGGCCGGGACATGACCTGCGTTATGCCATCGATGCCCGCAAGCTTGAGCGCGAACTCGGCTGGAAGCCGGCGGAAACGTTTGAGACGGGGATCGAGAAAACAGTCCGCTGGTTTCTGAACAATCAGACTTGGGTCGGCGATGTGATCTCCGGCGCTTATCGAACGACGAGTATCAGCACAACAAGGATCGACGATGGCGCGTAAAGGCATCATTCTCGCCGGCGGCACGGGCACGCGGCTTTATCCGATCACACATGTGGTCTCGAAGCAGTTGCTGCCCGTGTACGACAAACCGATGATTTACTATCCCCTGTCCACGCTGATGACAGCGGGAATCCGCGAAGTGCTGGTCATCACGACGCGCCACGATGCCCCGCTTTTCGAAGCCATGATGGGCGACGGAAGCCAGTGGGGCATGGAGATCCAGTACGCCGTGCAGCCCGCGCCCGATGGGCTGGCGCAGGCGTTTATCATCGGCGAAGGGTTTATCGGCGCGGACCCATGCGCACTGATTCTCGGCGACAATATTTTCTACGGTCAGGATCTCGACAAGCGGCTCGCGCAGGCGAACGCACGACCTGAAGGCGCCACGGTTTTTGCCTACCATGTGCAGGATCCCGCGCGGTACGGCGTGGTGGAATTCGACGCGGATTTCCATGCAATATCGATACACGAGAAACCGCGGATTCCCCGTTCGAGCTACGCAGTAACCGGCCTCTATTTCTACGACAACGACGTGTGCCGCATCGCCCAGAGTATCAAGCCATCGGCACGCGGAGAACTGGAGATCACCGATATCAATTCGGCCTATCTGGGAAAGCAGAAGCTAGAGGTACAGATCATGGGCGGCGGTTTTGCGTGGCTCGATACCGGCACACCCGACTCGCTGATCGAGGCCGCAACGTTTATCGCGACGCTGCAAAAACGGCAGGGGCTGATGATCGCGTGTCCTGAAGAAATTGCCTTTCGCAGCGGCTGGATCGACGGCGAACAGGTCTCGAAGCTCGCCGCGCCGCTCGCAAGGAATGCCTACGGGCGTTATCTGCTTAACCTTCTTACTCATCAAGTCGCATGGCCTTCAAAGTAATCGCCGCTGCGTTGCCGGGAGTCGTGGTCATCGAACCGGATGTGTTCACGGACACGCGCGGCTTCTTCTTCGAGAGCTTCAACGTCCGCGACTTCGGCGAACAAGTCCAGGCAGGCGTGGAATTCGTGCAGGACAATCATTCGCGTTCGGCGCATGGCGTGTTGCGCGGCTTGCATTACCAGATCGAACATCCGCAGGGAAAACTGGTTCGGGTGGTGGAAGGCGAAGTGTTCGATGTCGCCGTCGATATGCGTAAAAGCTCTTCGCATTTTGGCCGCTGGACGGGCGTGAAGTTGTCCGCCGAAAACCGCCGGCAGGTTTGGATTCCGCCGGGATTCGCACACGGTTTTGTCGTGCTGTCGGAGTTTGCGCAATCGCTCTACAAGACGACCGATTACTGGCATCCGGAACATGCGCGAAGCGTCGCCTGGAACGATCCGGATATCGGCATACAGTGGCCGATAGACTTCGAACCGGTGCTGTCAGCAAAGGATGCCGGGGGCGCAAGCCTGGCCGATGCCGACCACTACCCTTGAGCGCCGCAATGATCGACTCGGCATTGTCTCGACCGACGATTCTGCTGACCGGCGTCAATGGCCAGATCGGCTTTGAACTCGCGCGCAGTTTGCAAGGTCTTGGCCGCGTCGTGGCGCTGGATCGGGTCGGTCTGGATTTATCCGATACGAACCGGATACGGCACGTCGTGCAAGACGTGGGACCTTCGTTGATCGTGAATGCCGCGGCTTACACGGCTGTCGATGCAGCCGAAACGGACGCTGCCAGCGCAATGCAAGTGAACGCCGATGCGCCTGAAGTGTTGTCACAGGAGGCGAAACGTCTTGGCGCGTTGCTGGTTCACTACTCGACCGATTATGTTTTCGATGGTGCGAAGACCGGCCCGTACGTCGAGGACGATGCGCCGAATCCTCTGAATATCTACGGCGTGAGCAAACTGGGTGGAGAGCAGGCCATTGCGGCGTCGGGCTGTGCACATCTGATCTTTCGCACGAGCTGGATCTATGGTGTCCGAGGAACAAACTTCCTTCAAACGATGCTGCGCCTTGGCGCCGAGCGCGACGAGCTCAGTGTGGTGAACGATCAGACAGGCGCGCCGACGTGGTCAAGGACCGTCGCCAACGAAACAGCGAAAGTGTTGTCGCAGCTACTTTGCGGCGAGCGCGACGACTGGATTCGCAGCTCCGGCATCTACCATCTCACGGCTGGAGGATCGACATCGTGGGCGGGTTTCGCGGAGGCGATCTTCCACAACTCCTGTCAGCCGGCCAGGCCAGTGATCAAAAGCATCCCGACTGCCTCGTATCCCGCTCCGGCGGTGCGGCCACTAAACTCACAGCTTTCAAACGACAAGTTGGCGATGGCTTTCGGCATCGAGGCGCCCGCATGGGACGAAGCGCTGCGCCAGTGCATGCGGAACTCCGGGCTTTAATCGATAACCGCGCGGCAATCCGAGCATTCCACCTGCGTCACCGTCCGTTGTGCAGGATCGCTGGCGAGGCGCATGGCGGTGAGTCGTTCGCCCCAGACGCAACCGGAATCCAGGCCAATGATGTTATCGCGGACAATCAAGCCAATCGCCGCCCAGTGGCCGAATACCACCGTCACGTCTGACGTCCCGCGTGACGGCACGTCGAACCACGGCATGAAGCCGGCAGGTGCGGACCCGACGCCGCCGCTGGAGGAAAACTCCATGTCGCCGTCAGCGGAGCAAAAGCGCAGGCGCGTGAGCGCGTTGCATATCACGCGCAGCCGGTCAGCGCCTTTGAGCTTGGGTTTCCATCGATTTGGCTCGTTACCGTAGAGGCTCGCAAGCGTCTCCTTCCAGTTGGGCGCCCGCAGCGCGCGCTGGAATTCGTCGGCTAGTTCGAGCGTGGTCGCCACGTCCCACTGCGGCAAAACGCCGGCGTGAACCATCAGCATGCCGTGATCGAAGTGCGCAATCGGCCGGTGCCGCACCCAGTCGAGAAGATCGGCGGCGTCGGGCGCGGCGAGGATTTCATCGATAGTGTCGCCCTTTTTGGATTTACGAATCCCCGCCGATACGGACAGCAAGTGCAGGTCGTGGTTGCCGAGGACTGCGACGGCGCGGTCGCCAAGGGCGATCAGATCGCGCAACGTGGCAAGAGACTCGGGGCCGCGATTGATGATGTCGCCAGCAAACCACAACGGGGTGGCTTCACTTGGGCGAGCCTTTGTCAGCAAGCGCCGAAATGCTTCGCGGCAGCCCTGAATATCACCGAATGCGAGCGGAACGGACGGCTGGACCAAGTTTTGCGTAAGTAAAGATGCCATGTGGGAACGATGCGAAGGATGAATCTATTACCGGCGCGAACGATGCGAATGAGCAGTTTGACGGGTTCAACTTGCGCCACTACTTGCACTAAGTGCCCCCGACATAAGGTGTTAGAAGAGTGCGAGTGTCCAGGTCACACCGTAACATGGTAACCGACAGAGCGAAGCGTCGGTGATTCGTTACTGACCCGTTTCGAGGCAAGGGCGCATCGCTCCACTTGCTTTAATGATTTTTTGACGAGTTTTTCAATGATTACAATCGGACGATCGCGCCATCCTTCAAAGCCCTGCGATGCACGCTCCCGCGTTGGGCGATTCGCATTAGCGCCCGACGTGGGAGGTTTGTTGACGGCCGGATAAGCATATGTCTAGGCTGACGGAGCGGTCCACGCGTCAGATATAATCATTACCATTTTTAAGCCATTCTCCACCATTGCGCCAGTTTCGCTCGATGGTGGGTTTTCTAAGGGAGATGGAATTGACGAGCGCAGTTGTTACGGGTATTACGGGGCAAGACGGGGCATATCTCACTCAATTGCTGCTGGAAAAGGGATATGACGTTCACGGCACCTATCGGCGCACGAGTTCAGTCAATTTCTGGCGGATGGAGGAATTGGGTGTTCTGAATCATCCCAAGCTACACCTCGTTGAGCATGATTTGACCGATTTGGGCGCATCGATTCGCCTATTCGAAAAGGCGCAGCCACGCGAGGTGTACAACCTTGCAGCGCAAAGCTTCGTAGGTGTGTCGTTCGACCAGCCGGCTACCACGGCTGAGATTACGGGTGTCGGCGCTTTGAATCAGCTCGAAGCCATTCGTATCGTCGACAAATCAATTCGTTTTTATCAGGCCTCGACGTCGGAGATGTTCGGCAAGGTGCAAGCCATTCCGCAAAAGGAAGACACGCCGTTCTATCCGCGCAGCCCCTATGGTGTCGCAAAGCTTTACGCGCACTGGATCACGATTAACTATCGTGAGTCGTACGATATGTTTGGCTCAAGTGGCATCCTGTTCAATCACGAGTCGCCGCTGCGTGGCCGTGAGTTCGTCACTCGCAAAATCACGGATTCGGTTGCGAAGCTTTCCCTTGGGAAGCTCGACGTGATTGAACTCGGCAATTTGGACGCGAAGCGTGACTGGGGCTTCGCCAAGGAATACGTAGAAGGCATGTATCGCATGCTGCAAGCCGATGAACCCGATACTTATGTGCTCGCGACCAACCGTACCGAAACCGTGCGCGATTTCGTTACGATGGCGTTGAAGGGCGTAGGGATCGACGGCCAATGGCGTGGCGAAGGCGAGAAGGAAGAGTGCGTCGATGCGTCGAACGGCAAGGTGATCGTACGCATCAATCCGAAGTTTCATCGTCCGGCGGAAGTAGAGTTGCTAATTGGCGATGCGACCAAGGCGAAACAGAAGCTTGGCTGGGAGCCGAAAACGACGCTTGAACAGTTGTGCAAGATGATGGTTGAGGAAGATCTGCGCAGGAACAAAGCAGGGTTCTCGTTCTGATCTTGACTGGTCTGAATCGCCCGAGCCACGCGAACTAAAAATGTCGCGCTGTTGTTTTTGTCGAACAGCGCGACATTTTCATTTGTTCTTGCGGGTAGGCTGACGGGTGTGTCAAGGCAATTGCCCGGCCCTACCTCTGTTCTTGGCTGTATTCACCGGCTTTGATCTGAACGCCAAGAACATAACGTACAGATAAAAGCACAGCGGATTTTATGGTAACCGACGATTTTTATCGTGCTCTCGAAGACCGATTTCGAGGAAGTCGCGACTTGATCAAGGCAAGGCAGAAGTTGTATTTGCCGGTCGTCGAGGCAATTCTTGAACAGGTACCGAAGCAGCTTCTGGATATCGGCTGCGGCCGCGCGGAGTGGCTCGAGTTGTTAGCCGATCGAGGCTTGGCCGCGAGCGGCATTGATCTGAATGACGACTTCGTTGTCGAAGCACAGGAGGCGGGACTGCCTGTGGCTAGAGGCGAGGCAATCGAGTTTTTGAGCCGGCAAGCCGATAAGTCGTACGGGCTGGTGAGCGCATTCCACGTGGTCGAACATCTTGGGTTTGAGAAACTTCTCGCCTTCCTCAAAGAGGCGTATCGCGTGCTCGATAATGGTGGCGCGCTGCTGCTCGAGACGCCTAACCCCGCAAATCTCCTTGTTGGCGCGTGCAACTTCTATCTCGACCCGACGCACGAGCGCCCCATTCCGTCTGTTCTGCTGAGCTTCGCGGCGGAGTTCTCGGGGTTTGAGCGAGTGATCGTCGTGCCGGTCAATCGTGATTTTCTGAACAACGATCTTGAATTGTTGCCAAGTGAGTTTGCAGGCGCGGGGGTTGTCAATAAGGTGGTGTCGGTGGTGGACGAGAATTTTATGCAGGCGCCCGACTATGCGATCATCGCGTTCAAGAGCGCGGACAATGAGTCGATAGCGTTGGCGGAATCATTGATCACGCCAACGACGCTGCCTATCTCGGATAAGGAGACTGAGGACGTGAACACATTGTTTGCTCGTGTGCTCGAGGCAGAAACGGAACGGCTTGCGCTGCAGGCCAAGGTTGAATTGGCTGCTACTGAAGCGGCCTATTTGAAGGACCGTGTGGCACGGAGCGAGGAGCGCGTTCGTGAAGTCCGTTTGCGCGCTGAGAAGGATCTGAGCGCAAGCAAAGAGCAGGCGGTCGCTCGCGCGAGCGAACTGGAAGCACATTTGCAGCGCGCGCTTGTACGCGCGGCAACCGCCGAAGACACCGCCCATCGCGCTCAGCATCATGTTGCTGCCATGATGGCGAGTACCAGTTGGCGATTGTCGTCGCCAGTGCGCGCGGGCGGGTTGACGATCAAGAAAATTGGCCGCACGAAGGCGGCGGTTAACCGGTTGGCCCAGCTCGGACTGCTGCACGCCGCGGCTTATGTTCGATGTCGTCCGGTGCTTAGGCAGCGCCTCGCTAATGTTTTGTCTCGCATGCCTCGGATTAGGGCAGGGCTGATCAAAATAGCGGGCTTTGACGCCATTCAAGGCGTTGTGACCGGCGCGGCGATGCCGGCGGTCGCGTCCGTTGACCGACTGACGGCACGCGGTCGAAAGGTGCATGGCGATCTGCTCAGCGCTTTAAACGCACGCACAAAATAGAGAATTTCTCCGGTACAGACATGCGTATTGTTTTAGATCTTCAAGGATGCCAGTCGGTCAGCCGGCTAAGAGGTATCGGCCGCTATAGCCTTGCGCTGGCGAAGGCGATTGCCCGCAATGCCGGTGAGCATGAAATATGGGTCGCCCTGAACAACCTGTTTCCCGACTCGATCGACGAGATTCGTCAAGCGTTCGACGGTCTCTTACCGGTCGACCGGATTGCCGTGTTCTCGCTTCCCCCGATCGCGCTTTACCAAGGCTCCGACGACTGGCGGACGCGCGCCGCGCAGTTAATTCGCGAATACGCCATTGCCGAACTCGAACCGGATGTCGTGCACATCAGCAGTTTGTTCGAAGGTTATGTCGACGTCTCAGTGTCGACAATCAAAAAGTTAGATACCAGCACCATCACTGCTGTCACGCTGTATGACCTGATTCCCTATCTAAATCCAGCCAAATATCTGACGGATGCCGGCTTCAAGAAGCACTATTACGAGAAGATCGATGCGCTCAAGCAAGCCGATGTGCTGCTTGCCATCTCGAACTATTGCGGCGAAGAAGCCGTGCGTGAATTGCAGATATCGCGTGAGCGAATCACCAATATATCTTCAGCTGTTTCGGAATCGTTCGCTCGAGCGACGCATTCGGAACTTGATGTAACTGCGCTTCGTGGGCGCTTCGGTATCAGCCGGCCGTACGTGATGACGACGGGCATTGTCGAGCCACGTAAAAATCTCGAAGGTTTGATCGAGGCATGGGGGAAGGTGCCGTTTGCGTTGCGTAAGCAATATCAACTTTTCATGGTTTGCCAGGCGACCGCGGCGAGTCGCGCAAAGCTTTACGATCTCGCAGAGGCCAACGGTATGGCACGCGAAGACCTTGTGCTGTCGAGCGGATATGTGTCCGACGAGGACCTTATCGCGTTGTACAGTTCGTGCCACCTGTTCGTGTTTCCGTCGCTGCATGAGGGATTCGGGTTGCCGGCGCTGGAAGCAATGGCGTGCGGCGCGGCCGTGATCGGCTCGGAGGCGACGAGCATTCCCGAGGTGATCGGCCGCGAGGACGCACTTTTTGATCCCCTCGACTTTGAGGCGATGGCCGCCATGATCGAGTGCGGTCTGAGCGACACTGATTATTGGCAGTCGCTGCGCGACCACGCTGCGGTGCAGGTGCCCAAATTCTCGTGGGATGCGACCGGCAAACGCGCATTGCAAGCGTTCGAGGATACGCATGCTAAGCGTAACGAGAGCATACGGAACGGTACTGTAACGCCCATGAAGTCCGGCGAGGAACGGTATCGCGGGATCATCGAAGCTTTGACGCAGCTTGAGTTGACCTCCACTGAGATCGATTTGATCGCGAGTGCAGACGCAATTGCGGCGAATCAGCGGACGGGACGCCGGCGGCAACTGCTCGTCGATGTCTCAGTGCTCTGTGAACATGACGCGAAGTCGGGTATCCAGCGTGTTACACGCTCAATCGTGCGGCAATTGCTCGAGCAGCCTCCCGCTGGCTGGGAAGTGCGGCCTGTGCGGCTGGACCGCGGCGTGATGATCTATCGCTACGCGAACCGATTCATGCAAGCCTTGGATGTGGGCACTCGGGGTATCGACGAGCAAGACGAATGGGTCGACAGCCAGCAAGGCGATGTATTCCTGGGACTCGACCTGGTCGCCGACTGCGTGCCGCCGGCGGAGGGCTGGTTTGCTGCGCAGCGGCGCCGGGGCGTGAAGATTTATTTTGTTGTGTACGATTTGCTCCCTGTGCTGAAGCCCGAGTGGTTTCCGGAGGTCATTGCCACCGTGTTTCCGCCGTGGCTTAAGATCATAGGCACAGTTAGTGATGGCTTGATCTGTATCTCACGCGCGGTAGCCGATGACCTCATTATGTGGCTCGACGCGTCATCGGTGGAGCGGTTTCGTGAGCTGAAGGTAGGGTATTTTCATCTGGGCGCGGATATTGAAAGCAGCCAACCGTCGTCGGGCATGCCTGCGACCGCTGCCGCTGTTCTTGCAGCTTTGCGAGAGCGTCCAACGTTCTTGATGGTCGGTACGGTAGAGCCGCGCAAGGGCCACGTGCAGGCGTTTGCTGCTTTCGAGCGTCTGTGGGCCGCGGGCGTCGACGTGAATCTGGTGATAGTCGGGAAAGCCGGGTGGGGAGTGGAGGATTTGGCGGACGCGCTCAAGCAGAAAGGGGAAAGCAACGATCATTTCTTCTGGCTGGAGGGAATCAGCGATGAGTTCCTTCAGAAGGTTTACGAGGTATCGTCTTGTTTGCTTGCACCTTCGCTTGGTGAGGGCTTCGGATTGCCATTAATCGAGGCGGCACAAAAAGGCTTGCCGGTTTTGGCTCGTGAACTGCCGGTGTTTCGGGAAATTGCGGGCGATCATGCGTTTTATTTTACCGGTTACGCAGACCAAGATTTGAGCGCTGCTGTTGAAGCATGGTTGCTGCTATACAAGGAAGGGCGCGTGCCGCTATCGACCGGGATGAAATGGATGACATGGAAGCAGAGCGCTGAGCAGATTGTACAGGTGATGCTGGGAGCTGAATGGTATCAAGCGTGGACGAAGGGGGCGGCGACGGCTTCTTAGTATGAGGGTAGGGGCACGATCGATGCCGTTTGCGTTTCTCGCAGTATCGTCGTGGACACGATCTGCGTATCTTTGGTCCGAAACCGTTGGTAGCTAGATCGTTCAGCGTTGCCTACGAAAAACGGAACTGCGAGCCATGAGATATTTCTTCGGATTAGGACCGCGCCTGATATCGCCGGCATCGCTTACTAACGAAACCATAGGGCTTCAGAAACGACCAAAAACGCAGGTCTGAATGCTTAATCCAGTTCTTCTACTCCGGCCACATTTTACCGCCGCCATAGGGGCGTTTGCAGGAAGCGAGGTAAGTGGGAAAGCAGGGAGCTAGCATATCTTGCGGCACTATGCCGGTGGTGAACTGCGCATCTGTTGGTTAGAGTACCAGTAATGATTTTTCGGTCAGGTGTCAACGGGTGAGGCAGTAAAACGATTCTACGTAGATAACCCTCCCTAAACAGAACTGACAGTGATACGTCGACCTCACGCGCTTATGCTTTAATGCAAGAACAGGTCGACTTCGTTTGAACGCAGTTTCATTTTTTTCTGTGTTGACGTCATTGTGCAGTCAATGAGTGATTCGTGTCGGCTTTCGAGGTTAAGCGAATTATTGACGAAAATGCGGGTTAGTAATTCAGCGTGATACTACCGAAACTGCACATTTTTCGCTGACTAACTTGATTAGCTGGCGTGCGGATTCGCCTGCCTCTTGCATGTTGGTATTCAGTAATAAGGCAGGCTGGAGCGGTTCTTCATACTGAGACGAAACTCCAGTAAAGTTAGAAATCTGCCCCAAATTCGCCCTTGCGTAATGACCCTTAGGATCCCGCTGTTCGCATACCTCCAAAGGACAATTGCAATAAATTTCCAAAAAATCGTCTGGGGAAATGACTTGCTTAATCTTCTCACGTGATTGGCGAACGGGCGAAACCAAAGCCACTATCACAATAAATCCTCGATCGAGAAAGAGTTTTGCCGTTTCCACAACTCGACGAACATTTTCGTTCCGGTCAACTTCAGAGAATCCCAGGTCCGCGCATAAGCCGAGGCGGATATTGTCGCCATCAAGCGTTACGGTTTGAAAGCCGAGATCGTACAGGATCTTTTCGGTCGTTTGAGCGATGGTCGATTTACCCGAGCCGGGCAGGCCGGTCAGCCAGACCACCGCGCCACGGTGACCGTTCTTCCGCTCACAATCGAGTCGGGTAACGGCTGAAGGCTGGCTGACCACGCTGACGTACGGCGACATGCCGGTTCTTTCGCAGGTGTGAGGCTCTTTTTCCATATCTATTCCGCTCTAGGTACCTTGCCGACTAAATTCGAGCCTCTTAGCGAATCCGTCCATTCTAGTTGATCATGCTAATGCACTAGGTAATCGATACAGCGTAGTGGTATGCAACTTTTTCACTTTCGCGTCAAATTCGGCGAAACGCGCCATCGGGACGTTTTAGCAGAACGCGGAAAAGGAAAAGAAGTGCAGGCTTTACGCTGTCATAAATCACCATAGGAAAAAGCGTCCAATCAATTCAGTAACATTCGTACAACTTGGCTACGACACCCCACTGCATACTGTTCCACGAAGCAGAGAGCAATTTTCACACCAGGAACGCACCTGATGCAAATTCCTCTTTTGGCGACGAAAAGTGGATAACTTTGACCTGTAACTTGCATTTTGAGCGTTTTTTTAGCAAAGTCGGTTGCACTAAAGGATCTCCAACTTGCAACGCCTCCGTGTATTGGGTCCATTCAAGCCAAATCGATACGTTGCCCGTCTATAGCTTTATTGATCATGTCGTTTGGCGGACCCTTCACAGGTCCGACTGTTCTGTGCCCGACTGATCTGCGCTTCACTCGTCAATCGTATGTCGGCACACTGGTGAAAAAATGAAAGAAATAGCAGTCACGCGCAATCTTTTTGTGTAAATAAAGCTGTGCTGCCCTGCATTTGCATGCTTATGAGGAGGCGCGCCCATTCCGTTCGTCAAAGTGGAAGTCCGGCGGCGGGCGCGTCCTCCGACAGGAAACCCCACCATCGGCGCCGATCCGGGTTGATAAACGGATCCTTTTCGTGGCGTAGTGTTCCTCGCTGAGGTAATGCATCTATGGCAAGCCAATAGTCGTTTAGCATGTACAAGCAGAATCAAGCAGCGAGGGCCAAAAGCCGCATGTAGCCAATTGCGCTTGGTCCCGGAAGGAAATATGCGCTCTGGTAAGCGTACACTGCAAAGCCCAACGGAAAGACGAAAAACCGATTGGCCGATCGCTATAAAGAGCGCGGCAAAGGCGAACCAAAAACCGCGGTATTACATATAAGGAATCAGCATCAGCTTTAAGCCTCATAGCTCTATGTCCAATCAACGAAGCGGAAAATCATAGATATTGGCAGCGGCGCTATATGTAGCCAGGAGATAATGATCGAGGAATTGATTGAGTGCGGAAGGGTCTGCATCCATAAGCACCAACTTAAAACAGGTCCTTAACTATCGAAATTATAGTGAGCATTTTTATCCGTAAGCTTCTAGACGAGACGAGCCGCCGATAGGAGCTACTGGGGCTATGATGTCGAGACGCGCAAATAACAAGCCAAAACAAGTATGACGGAGCATGCGACAGATAGCTACAGCCGAAATAGTCGCTCGGCGACATGCTCCTCGGCAGTCAAGGCACATCGCAAAAAATTCGGCGAGAACGAAGCTGCTCATTGGGAAGATGGATAAGCTTTAATTTCCGGGCGGACACGGGCAAATCGCTAGGAAAGTAGAAAGGCAAGCTCGCATTTAAATGCGGGCTGGTTTGCTCGCTGTGAAAAGCGAGCAAAAATGTTGATGACAGTGGCGGAAGATCACGATCAGCGCTGCCGGTCCGCGGGTTTCCCTTTTCAAGCCGACGCTCTGCCTCGGTTTGACCGTCGCTGACATGGAAGCTCTGCCTTTGTTGACGACGAGCGTTAGTGGAACTGGAACGTCGAGTTCACCGCGTACTGGCCATTGCAATCTGCGCCGAGATTAGAGAGTTAACAACGTCCGCAGGGCAATACGTCACAAATACTATCCTCGAAAGGGTCGCCGGCCGGCTATATTTTTATCCCCTCGGACACGGAATTAAGTCGGTCGTAATGGCTTCCAGAAGTTTTAGAAGAAAGCAGGGGTTTATTCCACACAGGCGAGCTGAGCATTTCGTCTAATTTGAAGGTTAAGGGAAGCAAGCGAAAAGTTCCTGTTCTTATGACCTGTCGTTGATATTCTCTCCCCCAGATTCGCATCATCTTGATGGTCTCTTTGATTTCGCCTTCCTTCCCGCAAGCCTCGTATAAAACACAATTGTTGAGTGAAGTTCCTACCTCGATAGACATCTCGGTCCGGCGAGGAAAGTAACGTTCTTATCATTGGTATCGGCCCAGAAATGTCTTTGGCCACTGATAACCTAACCAATGCAAAGTTAAGCCACGCACGGAAATAAGCTTGCGAAAGTTTGACGTAATACTGCCCTCTGTCTTCACGCGTAGGCGACGATCTCGCGCGTCGCCTCTAGTGTGCATCTCGAAAATCAACAAAACCAGCAGCAGGAGTGGATAACGCTGCATGTTACAATCCCCGACAGCCATTTTTGCGGACCCAGCGCTGGTCCACGAACGCGCACATGCTTCCAGCGTAGGGGGTTCCACACCTGCCGAGTCGCGATGTCGGCGTTCTGATGTCGCGCTGAGTCGTCAACATGATCTTGCTCGGGACCACGTTTGTTTAAATCTATGCAGCTGAAAATAGCCGTCGAAGAGATACGTAACTCGCTTAAAGCGCCCCACTTATGGGCGCTGCTGGGATGGTTCGATATTAGACAGCGCTACAGGCGTTCCGTTCTAGGACCCCTCTGGCTAACCCTGAGCATGGGGATCATGATCGGGACGCTTGGTGTTCTCTGGGCAACTCTTTTCAAATCTGACATTCACGAATTTTTACCCTATTTTGCCGTGGGGAACGTGTTATGGGTATATTTTTCCGGTCAAGTTACAGAGTCTTGCACCGGATTCACACAATTTGAACATATCCTCCGACAGATTAAAATTCCGTTGCCTACTTATTTACTACGATTATTAACTCGAAATCTGATTGTCTTGGGGCATAATCTAGTTATAGTTTTTATTGTTGTGACTTTTTTTGGAAAGGGTTGGAGTTGGATGGCCCTCCTTGCACTCCCCGGGCTTGCGCTAGTGTCGGTGGCGGCGTTGTTCCTTTCTATTATTATCGCCATTTTATGTACGCGATTCCGGGACATGCCTCCGATAATACAAAATGTGACGATGGTCGCGTTTTATCTCACGCCGATTATATGGCAGGAAAAGACCCTTGGCGGCCGTTATTCGTGGATAGTTAAATATAACCCTTTGGCGCACCTCATTGATATCGTTCGACTGCCAATATTAAATAAATATCCATCTGATCATTCCTGGTATATGGCGATCGGGTTTACTTTGATATGCGCGGCGATCGCGCTACCTTTGCTGGCCCGCTTTCGTAGCAGGGTTGCTTATTGGCTGTAACGGATAACATAAAATGGATAATGTTTTTATCAAGGCGGACAATATATCCGTTGAATTTCCCATTTACAACGCTTCACACCGGTCGCTCAAGAAGGCGGTAATTCGTGCAACTACGGGGGGTAGGGTCGCAGCCTCGGCGGGAGGACATGTAGCGGTCCGCGCTATTGACAATGCATCGTTTCATTTCCAGCCGGGCGATCGTATTGGCTTAGTTGGTCATAATGGATCGGGTAAGACGACACTACTGCGGGTCCTATCAGGTGTGTACGAACCATTCAATGGAAAGATCGAGATTTCTGGGAATATCGTTTCTCTTCTAGATCTTTCTTTAGGTATGGATTCAGAGTCAACCGGATTTGAGAACATCTTTCTTCGGGGTGTAATGATGGGCATGCGGCCGAAGGAAATTGAATCCAAGATTGATGAGATCGCCGAGTTTAGCGAACTCGGTGACTATCTAAATATGCCAACGCGGACGTACTCTAGCGGCATGTCACTACGCCTTGCGTTCGCTACGTCCACGTCTTTGAAAGCAGATATTATTCTGATGGATGAGTGGCTGTCTGTAGGTGATGCTGACTTCAATCAAAAGGCCTCGCGGAGGCTGGAAGGTATGGTCGAAAATTCCTCGATCCTTGTGTTAGCGTCACATTCGAAAACGTTGATCCAAAAATTGTGTAATCGAGTGTTCTCGCTTGAGCATGGCATAGTGAAAGAGATCCTCGCGAGTGAAATCCCGTTTTGACTTTAGCCGTCGAAATGTATGTAATCTCCGTAAAACCCACTATTTGGTAGTCTAGATGATTTTCTTCGGAGGATCTGATGCGCGTTGCCATTGTTAGTTCACCGCGGAGCGGCAACACCTGGGTGCGATCAGTTCTCGCGACTACGCTTTCCCTGGATCAGATAGGTGTTCACAATTATGTCGACTTGCCGGCTGAGCTGCCGCAAAGCTGTATATTGCAGTTGCATTGGTATAGGGAGCCCAATTTTCAGCAGTTTCTAGTAGAGAACGGGTTTCGTGTAGTGGTCATTGCGCGGCATCCCCTTGATCTGCTTATCTCCGTGCTCCACTTTATTCAACACGAACCACTGACCTCGCAATGGCTCGCTGGCAACGCAGAAATTCCCAATGAACTTGTCGGCCAGTCACCTGTGTCGGAGACGTTTCTTGATTACGCGCTCAGTTGGGGAGCGGAAAATCTGCTTGCGATTAGTTACCAATGGTGGCACGACAAAAGCGTGATTAAAACTAAGTATGAGGATTTCGTTCGATCGCCGCATTATGCGTTCTCGACCGTTTTAAATCAGTTATGCGGCGAATCGATGGATTTAAATGAAGCAATCGCACAATTTGACCTTAAACATTTCCAAGCGAAGGTGAATCACCATGGCTGGCAGGGGCGACCGGGACTTTGGAGGCAGCTGATACCATTTGGGCGAGCGAACGCTATCTATAGCCGGCACAAACGCATCTTCGACGATCTAGGATACGGTATATCGTTTAATTGGCTATCAGCTTCCCGAGCAGAATCGAATTGGCGTAGTTTGAGCGCATAGACTAATACCGCCTTAACGTTGCCAAAGAGGGAGGCCTCTCGCCAACAACAATGAGATTAGTTGCATGCGGCTGATTGTAGAGCATAAATCCAATTAGGCGGGGAGAGAGCACTGCAGATCAAAAAGGCGTCGCTTAGAATCGTCATCGATCAGTAGGGTTTTCGTGCGTGTCGCCTGATCGTTGACGATGATTGCATCCCCGCCTGTTGCCAATTTCTTTATTGTCATTTTAATTTGAATGGCCACTTATGAATTTGACGTTTGTGCGCGCCGCTGTTTCGCTTCTTTGAGGTCACTTCGAGATCGGGATGCCTGACGTTCGCAAAACATCGGGACTTAGCAAATGAAGGCGCGGCTATAAGCCAATACGGTCACAGGTGGTTACGCCCTGATTATCCTACTTTATTTCGGCAGCGATCGAACGCTGGGCGCTTCGAGCGATGCGTTCGAATCAAATTTGCTGGGAAATTGTTCCGTTTCGCTGGATTGTCGACAGCAACGGGGAAAAATCGTCCAATTTTTCACAATAAAAGGGTTGGTCGATGTGGATGATTTCACTTCAACCGCCGATCTTTACCGAGGTCAAGGTATTCAGGATACTTGGACTACCGCAAGCGGTGTATCACTTAGGATGATACGCAATCAACTTTTATGGTGTTAAGCGAGCACTTTCCTAAGAAACTCACCTTCACGCTGGCGAGTCCTGAGGCTGTAGTGAATATCCAAATTGCGCCGCGCGGCGATGAAGCTGTTTGATGACACGGTCCCTGTACTGCTGTTCGTAATGATCCGCACCCGGGTCGCGGTAGTCCATGCCATAGCGCATCGCGTTATAAAACAGAACAGCGATCTTGCGCGCCGTCGCAGTCACGGCCTTGGCGTTACCAATTCGGCCGGCAAGGCGCCGGTAGAATGCG
>NZ_JBSIPA010000590.1:0-3450 GCF_053574605.1 Caballeronia sp. M23-90
TAGCACCGGCCCGAGCTTTTCACGCTCGAGCGCCCGCCGCCGGCAGCTTCGATTCGCGAATCTACGCGCTTTCGTCGAGTTCGCAGGCGTTGCTCGAACGCTTGCGCGTCTGGCAGGCGCTCGAGCGTGAAAAGCTCGGGCCGGTGCTGGACATGCGGGTTTTCGGCGATGCCTTCGCCGAACTGCACTTTTCCGCGTTCCAGGCCGCCGTGCCGCAACTGGCGTGGATTGCGGAGTCGTCGCTGATCGAACGTTCGCTCGATGCCGCGCTGCGTTTCCAGCCGAACCTCACGTGGATCGATTCGCGCGCGCAGGGCCTCGTGATTCACGATGACGCCGCGCACCTCACGCTCGCCAACGGCGACACGCTCGAAGCCGATCTCGTGGTCGGCGCCGACGGTGCGCACTCCTGGGTGCGTGCGCAGACGGGCGCGAAGATGCATCGGAGGGAATATCGGCAGACCGGCGTGGTCGCGAATTTCAAGTGCGAGAAACCGCACGCCGAAACTGCATACCAATGGTTCCGCGACGGCGAAATCATCGCGCTGTTGCCGTTGCCGGGCGATTACGTGTCGCTTGTCTGGTCCGCGAAAGCCGATCATGCCGATGCCCTGCTGAAGCTCGATCCCGAGCAACTCGCGGCCGAAGTCGAGAAAGCCACGCAAAACATGCTCGGCACGCTGGAATGCGTGACGCCGGCGCACGGTTTCCCGCTTGCGCTGCAAACGGTGGATCGTCTGGTCGGGCCGCGTGTGGCGCTGGTCGGTGACGCTGCACACCTGATTCATCCGCTTGCGGGACAGGGCATGAATCTGGGCTTGCGCGATGTCGCCGCGCTCGCGGATACACTCGCCGGCAAGGAAGCCTTCCGTTCCGCGGGCGATCCGGTTTTACTCCGCCGATACGAACGCGCCCGCCGCGAGGACATTCAAAAACTGACCATCGCGTGCGATGGCCTGCAAAGACTCTTTGCCGTGCCCGGCACGCTTGCAAGCGCGGTGCGCAATACGGGCATGGCGCTCGTTGGCGCGCAGCCGCAGATCAAGCGCTGGCTCGTTTCAGCTGCGCTTGGCTAAAGACCTATTCACTTTTCAGCATCACAGGAATCCGAATGAAAATCACTCTTCGCCGCGCTCTGGTCGCTGCCGCCACGCTGGCAGCGGTGTTTGGCATCGGCATCGCGGCCCAGGCCGATCAGACCACCGACAAGATCAAGTCCACGCTGCAGTCGCGTATTGGCGACGCCGATATCAAGAGCATCCAGAAGTCGCCCGTTCCGGGCCTGTACGAGGTGAACCTCGGCGCGCAGATCGTCTACACGGACGCGACCGGCAATTACTTGCTGATGGGCGATCTCGTCGATACCCGCACGCGCACGAATCTCACCGAAGCGCGTCTCGCCGAAACCAACAAGATCGACTTTGCGAAGCTGCCGTTCGAGAACGCCGTGAAGGTCGTGAAGGGCACCGGCGCACGCAAGATCGCGGTGTTCTCGGACCCGAACTGCCCATATTGCAAGCAGCTCGAAACCACGCTGAAATCCGTGGATAACGTCACCGTCTACACGTTCCTGTACCCGGTTTTATCGCCGGATTCTACGTCCAAGTCCAAGTCCATCTGGTGCTCGAAGGATCGCTCGAACGCATGGGAAGGCTGGATGCTCGACCACAGCGCGCCGACCGCTTCGGCAAGTTGCGATACGACGGCCATCGATAAAAACCTGAAGCTCGGCCAGTCGATGAACGTGACCGGCACGCCTACGGTTTTCCTCGCCGATGGACGCCGTCTCCCCGGCGCTATTCCGGCTGACCGGCTGGAAAAGGAATTGTCGGCGGTTCGCTGAACGTAGCGGCCGATCCACGAAAGGAGGCGCGCGATGCGCCTCTTTCGCTTTCAAACAGGCATCCAACGCCAGCCTCGCCGGCGATAAGAAGAAAGGACCTCGAAGCATGAACGCCATCCGATACACCATCGTCCCGAAAAATCCCGCAGCGCATGTGTTCGAAGTGACGTTGACCGTTGCGCAACCCGATCCACACGGCCAGCGCTTCGTGCTGCCCGTGTGGATTCCGGGCAGCTACATGATTCGCGAATTCGCGCGCAATATCGTGACGCTGCAGGCGTTCAACGCAGCGGGACGGAAGATCGGCATCGAGAAGACCGACAAACACGCATGGCAAACCGCGCCGCACGACGGCCCGATCACGCTGCGTTACGAGGTCTACGGCTGGGATTTGTCGGTGCGAGCGGCGCATCTGGATGACACCATCGGCTTCTTCAACGGCACGAGCGTGTTCCTTGCCGTGGAAGGGCAGGCGGATGCGCCGTGCATCGTGGATATTCAGAAGCCTTCGGGCGCGCAGTATGCAAGCTGGCGCGTCGCCACGGCGTTGCCGGAAGCGCGCGGCACGAAGCGCTATGGCTTTGGCGCGTACGAAGCGCCGAATTACGACGCGCTGATCGATCATCCCGTGACGCTCGGCGAGTTCGCGCTCGGTTCCTTCAATGCTCACGGCGCGAAGCACGACATCGTGATTTCGGGCCGCGTGACCGCGCTCGATATGCAGCGTCTCGAAACCGATCTCAAGCGCATCTGCGAGTCTCAAATTGCGCTCTTCGAGCCGCGCACGAAGAAGGCGCCTATCGATCGTTATGTGTTCATGACCGTTGCCGTCGGCGATGGTTATGGCGGGCTGGAACATCGTGCATCGACCGCGTTGATCTGCAATCGCGCGGACCTTCCCGTCACCGGACGGCCGGAGATGACCGATGGATACAGGACGTATCTGGGATTGTGCAGCCACGAATATTTTCATACGTGGAACGTGAAGCGCATCAAACCTGCAGCGTTCGCGCCATACGATTTGTCGCAGGAAAATTACACGTCGTTGCTGTGGCTGTTCGAAGGGTTCACGTCGTACTACGACGACCTGATACTCGTGCGCACCGGCTCGATCAGCGCAAGCGATTATTTTGCGCTGCTAGGCAAGACGATCGGCGGCGTGTTGCGCGGCTCGGGACGGTTGAAGCAAACCGTCGCGGAAAGCTCGTTCGATGCCTGGGTCAAATATTATCGGCAGGATGAGAACGCGGCGAACGCCATCGTCAGTTATTACCAGAAGGGCTCGCTTGTCGCGCTCGCTTTCGATCTGTCGATTCGCGCGCAGACCGAAGGCAAGAAGTCGCTCGACGACGTGATGCGTCTGCTGTGGCAGCGCTACGGCCGCGATTTCTACAACGGCCGGGTGCGCGGCATTGAAGAGAGCGAAGTCGAAGCGCTGTTTGCCGAAGCCACCGGCGCCGATCTGAGGAAGCTCTTCCGCGAGGGCGTGCACGGCACGCGCGATCTGCCGCTGGAGACCTTGCTGGAACCGTTCGGCATCAAGCTCGCCGCCGATATCGCCACGAACGGCACGGCAGGCAAGCCGTCGCTTGGCGCACGCGTTCGCA
>NZ_JBSIPA010000591.1:0-3443 GCF_053574605.1 Caballeronia sp. M23-90
TGAACGTGTCAGCCGCGCGATCAACGGAACGCGCCGCACTGCCCACGTCATCGGCCAGCGAATTCACACGTGGCAAGGTTTCATAACCGACTCGCGCCGACATCTCCTGTAACGACTCGTTCACTTTGTTCAATACGCGGCGGAACGCGCCGGCCGCGTATTGAACGAATTGAACGTGTCAGCCGCGCGATCAACGGAACGCGCCGCACTGCCCACGTCATCGGCCAGCGAATTCACACGTGGCAAGGTTTCATAACCGACTCGCGCCGACATCTCCTGTAACGACTCGTTCACTTCGTTCAATACGCGGCCGGCGCGTTCCGCCGCGTCGCCCGCCTTGTTCAGGTTCGTGACAAACGGACCGTCCGCACGGCTCAGGTTGTTCGCCAGCGCGTTCGTGGAAGCGAGCGTGCGGTCGAGCTGATGCAGCGTGCGCGGCAACTGTTCCGCCACCGGTCCGACTTGCTTGCTCAACATGGCGATGCCGTCGGCCGCGCCCTGCAGGCTCTTCGTTGTCTGCATGACCTGATCGCGCATGTCGTCGGACAGGAATCTGTCTGCGTCGTCGGCGATGCGTTCAAACTTTTTGATCAGGATGTCGCCACGTTGCTGCAATTGATCGAACAAACCGGGATGCAGCGGCAGCGAAGCGACCTGGGTCGACGATGACGTCAACGGCGCCGGGTCCTTGCCCGTGTCGTCGAGTTGCACGAACGCAATGCCCGTTACGCCCTGGAACCCAAGCGTGGCGAACGTGGATTGCGTGATCGGCGCGGTTTTATCGACCATGATGCGAATCCGGATCTGACCGGGATGGCCCTGGTCGAATTTGATGGACTGCACCTTGCCGACGCCGAGGCCGCGATAACGCACGTCGGCGTCGGTATAGAGGCCCGTCACGTTGGTCCGCGCGACCAGGTCATACGGCACGCGCACCGTGCGGTCGACGTTGAAGAAGAACACCGCAACGCCAATAGCGACCATCAGTCCGATAGTGAACAGACCGGCCAAGAACGCATGGGATTTGTTTTCCATCAACAGGTTCCTTTGTTACTGCTTACTGCCTGAGCGCAAAACGAAGCCACTCATGAGAACGCCTAGAGCGTGGGGCCGCACGGCGCATCTTCGAGCGCGACCGCCGGCAACCTTTTGCGGCGTTCGGGCGGAAGCGCCTGCAACGCGCGCCTGCCGCGCCGCCCGAGAAAATACTCGCGGATAAACGGGTGATCGACCGCGACCGCCTCTTCCACGGGCGCGGCGACCAGCACCCGCCGATCGGCGAGCACCGCCACGCGCGTGGAAAGCGCGACCATGGTGTCCAGGTCGTGCGTGACGAGAACCACGGTCAAACCCAACGCGCGATGCAGCGTAGCAATCAAATCGACAAATTCGTCCGATGCCTTCGGGTCGAGCCCGGCCGTGGGTTCATCGAGGAAAAGCAGTTCGGGTTCGAGCGCGATCGCCCGCGCAATACCCACGCGCTTGACCATCCCGCCCGATAACGCCGACGGCATCTTGCTCATGTTCTTGCACGAAAGGCCGACCATTTCGAGCTTGAGCATGACGAACTCGCGGATCAGGTCTTCCGGGATCTTGCCGAGTTCGCGAAACGGCTGGGCAATGTTGTCGTACACCGACAGAGAAGAAAACAGCGCGCCCTGCTGGAACATCATGCCGGAGCGCGTGCGCAGCATCCGCGCGGTTTCCTCGTTCATCTTCGCCCATTCTTCGCCGAGCACGCGGATGGTGCCGCTCGTGGGCGACTCGAGTCCGAGCATCTGCCGCACGAGCGTGGTCTTGCCGGAACCCGAACCGCCGAGCAGCGCGAGAATCTCGCCGCGCCGCACTTCGAGGTTCAGGTGTTCGTGAATCACCGTGCTGCCGTAGCGCTTGGTTACATCGACGACTTCGATGACAGGCTCCGCCGTCACCGGAGTCGGCTTATGGCGAACGGCCGAGGCGAGCGTTGCCGACATCAGATTCCCACCCGTTGAAAAAGGATCGCGAAGACGGCGTCCGCCAGGATCACGATGGTGATGGACGACACCACCGAGGTCGTGGTCCCCTCGCCCAAGCTTTGCGAGTTCGCCTTGATGCGAAAGCCGAAATGACACGCGGCCAGCGCGATCAGCATGCCGAACACCACGCCCTTGCCGAGCCCGATCCACAAATTCGCGATAGGCACGACCGACGGCAGCGACCGCGCAAAAAACGACAGGTCGATACCCAACACCAGCTTCGCGGCCAGCGCGCCGCCGAGCAGCGAGACCATGTTGGTCCACATCACCAGCAACGGCATGGCAATACCAAGCGCCAGCACGCGCGGCAGCACGATGCGCAAGCCGTGCGGAATGCCCATGACCTGCATGGCGTCGAGTTCTTCCGTCACCCGCATCACGCCGATCTGCGCGGTGATCGCGGACCCTGAACGCCCGGCGACCAGGATGGCCGAGAGCACAGGCCCCAGTTCTCGGATCACCGACAACCCGAGAATATTCACGATGTACTGGTTCGCGCCGAACATGCGCAATTGTTGCGCGGACAAATAGCTCAGTACGATCCCGATCAAAAATGCGACCAGCGCCGTAATGCCGAGCGCCTGCGTGCCGGCGCTATATATGTTCGCGGATATCTCCGTCCACGGAATTCGTTTCGGCCGACGCACCAGTCCGATCAGGTCCAGCACGAAGCCGCCGAACAGCGCCAGGCCGCCGTACAAATGCTCGAAGAACGAGAACAGGATCAGCCCGAAGCGCGTGATGGGGTCGATTCGATCCACCACCTCGGGCTCGTCGCGATTGGCGTCGAGCAATGCGACGCGCTCGAAGATTTCTTTCTGCGTGTCGGAGAGTGACACCTGCTCCGGGAGCTTCCTGCCCCACACGCGCCAGAGCGCCTGGCCGCCCACGTGATCGAGCCGTTCGACGGGCAGCAGGTCCCAGTGCTTGATTGCTTCCTGGCCCACGCCGCGTAGCCGTTCCACCACGCCGCGCTTGGTGGTCGCATGATCGCGCGCCAGTGCAAGCGCCGTCCACTGGCCGGAAAGCCGGACAACCTTGCCCTGCTGGCCGGCCTCGACCTTGAGGCCTGGCGGAGTGTCGAAGTTCAAGGCTCTAAAACGCTCGGAGTAGGGTTTCAGGGAGCACTCATTGTAGCGAAGCTATTCTGGAATCTCGCGAAAGGTGACAGCGTTGGCCATTCGGCCGGGTTTTCCGCGCTCCGGCCCGTGCATCAACCGTCGCGAAGGGTTCCGGCGCCACGCCCGGGTCCGGCACATCGCTACAATGCGCATATGAACTCATCCAATTCGTCTTTTCCTCTCGATGCCCGATTGCGAGCGCAATTCCGGTGATGGCCGACATTCCGCTCGTGATCACGGAAGGCAATTACCTGCTGCTGCAGCGCGGCCATTGGAACGCGGTTAGATCGTTGCTCGACGAAGA
>NZ_JBSIPA010000592.1:0-3434 GCF_053574605.1 Caballeronia sp. M23-90
GCGCGGCATGCTGATGACGCAACGTAGTTGACTCAAGTAGTTGACGCAACGTAGTTGACGCCTGCGACATGCCAATGCCACCCAAGCGGGGGCATGCTTTTGAAACTTGACCGAACCGTGGCGTTTTTTGTCCGCAAAACACTGGACGCCGTGCATCGAACGTTAGAGACCCACTAGCCATGCCACGTTTTGCCCGCCTCTTCGAAGCCGCCGCCGATACCCTCAACGCCTACTACCAGGCCGTCGCGGAGGGCAATGTCGACAGCGTGATGGCGCTGTGGATCGACGAGGAATTCGCCACGTTCATCTGTGCGGACGGCTCGCACCTGAGCGGCCTGGACAGCATACGCGCGGGTCTTGCAACGCAACTCGAAAACCTGCCGATCACAGTCGAGCCGCTCGATATCCGTGTCTACGACAGTCTCGGCACCGTCGTCTACGCGATCGCCGAAGCGCATCAGTCCACCGAGCCCGGCAGCACGCCCGCCATGGTTTTCAGCACCTACGTGATGGTTCACGAACGTGGGGAATGGCGCATAGCACATATCCACGCGAGTGCGATGCCAGACGAAGCGGCCGGCCAGGTTGCTGCCAAGATGCGTCATGGACAGGGTCCGCTGCACTGAAATGGAATTCGCGGGCGCGGCAAGCTGGAACGCCTGTATCAGTGGCTTGGGGATTGCTGTCCCCGATGTACCGATGCTCCGACCGCACCTCGTTTGATAACGCGCCATGAAACGCGATTCATCTCACCTCATTGCTCCCGGCCCGGCGCGCGCGACGGCATCGGAAACTGACGCGCCCGACTCTGCCCTCGACGCGCTCGTCGATCCAATAATCGATCTGCTGTACCAGGCGCCGCGATGGCTGCCGAGCGCTCACGCCCAAACCATCGTGCCCGCGTTGTTCGCCCGCCGGCCGATGGTCCAGTACAAACGAGAACGATGGACCACGCCGGATGGCGATTTCATCGACCTGGACTGGCTCGACAGTGCTGTAGACACCGCAAGGCCTCCAGCCAAAGCACCGCTTTTCGTGCTGTTCCACGGTCTGGAAGGCAGTTCCGATTCCCATTACGCGCGTGTGCTGATGGCCGAAGCGAAGGCGCGCGGCTGGCATGGCGTCGTGCCGCATTTTCGCAGTTGCAGCGGTTCGATGAACCTCCTGCCACGCTTCTACCATCTCGCCGACAGCGCCGAAGTCGACTGGGTCCTGCGCCGGCTCAAGGCGCAACACAATGGGCCGGTCGTTGCGGCGGGTGTATCGCTGGGAGGCAACGTGTTGTTGCGATGGCTCTGCGAGCAGGAACAGGACGCCACAGCCATTCTGGATGCCGCCGCCGCCATCTCCGCGCCGCTCGATGTCCACGCGGGCGGCCACGCAATATCGCAGGGATTCGGCATGGTCTACACGCGCAGTTTCCTCAAGACGCTCAAGCGCAAGGCGCTCGCCAAGCTCGAACAATACCCGGGCCTTTTCGACCGCGACGCCATGCTCGCCGCGCGCACCATGCACGCATTCGATAACGCCGTCACTGCACCCGTCCACGGTTTCCGCGATACCGACGACTACTGGACCCGCGCCACCACGCGGCCTTTCTTGCCGCAGATCGCCGCGCCGACGCTCATCCTGAACGCTCGCAACGATCCGTTCCTGCCGGGGCGCGTGCTGCCATCGGCGACGGAAGTATCGGCCACCGTCACGCTCGATCAACCCATGCACGGCGGCCACGTCGGGTTCATGACCGGGCCGTTTCCGGGGCGTATCGACTGGTTGTCGCAGCGGGTTTTCGGTTATTTGCAGACGCACGTGAAGCAGGCAGCACCAGCACCAGCATCAGCACCCACTACGGATTCCACGCATGGATGAGATCGTCAAGCAGGCGCTGGCCAAATGGCCGAACGTTCCGCATTGCACCGGATGGCTGCTGCTCGACCGGCGCGGCCAGTGGCGCATGCGCGACGACGCCGCGCAAGCCGCGAATCTGCCTGGCGATATCATCCGCCACGACGCGCTCCTCGGCTTCATCAACCGCAATTACGCCGCCGATGACGCCGGCCAGTGGTTCTTCCAGAACGGCCCGCAGCGCGTGTATGTGGAGTTGGGGTACACGCCGTGGATCGTGCGATTGTGCGAGGCGAATGGCGCGCTCAAGCTGACGGATCACGCGGGTGGCGGGTTGGAACCATCCGAAGCGTGGCTGGATGACCAAGGGAACATACTCTTCTCGGATTCGACGCGCGTCGCCGCCTTGCACGATCACGACCTGGATCTGTTTTCATCGAATGCGGAACTCGATGAAAACGGCGGCGTTTTTCACTTCGCGCCGGGCGTCGATCTAACGCTGCAACGCATTGCGCGCCACGATGTGGCGGAACGTTTCGCCTTCGTCACCAGTCCTGCGGTCAGGGCAGCGGCGGCCTAACTGTCGTCCTTCTCCATCTCGCGCTCTTCCTTGTAGCGCGTTTCGAAATCGCGCAGCCGCGCGGATATCGTCGATAAATCGTAGAAACCCGCGTTTTTCAGATCGCGCGCCGCCTGCAACTGCCGGATAGCCGATGGCCACGCGCCGTCGAGCGCCAGCTTCTCCGCCATCGCGCGATGCTGCTGCATTGCGTCGTTCGCGCCCGCGCTCGCTTGCGCCAGGTAACGCCACCAGTCAGGCTGATTCGGGTCGTCGCGGGTTTCGCGGCGCGCCAGCGCCTGAGCTTCCGTAAAACGACGCGCGGACAACAAGGCCTGCAAATGCGTTTCGATAGCCGCGTGCGATGCAGGCCAGCGCTCCTGGGCGATATCGGCGAGATGGATGGCTTCGTTGTCGTGACCGGCGAGGCGCGCGATATCGGCGGCGAGGACATCGAGGCTCGGCGAGCTGCGATCCTGCGGACGTTTTGCGGCGATGGTGCCGAGGTTCACCACGGTGGCTGGCGTTTTTCCAGCGTTCAGCGATGCCAGCGCGGCGCTCGCCGGAGACGCGACATCGATTGATGACGTGGATGGAAGCGGGTTGCTGGCGTGGGCAACCATCGGCGCCTTCTGTTCCGCCGAAGCCGGACGGTCCTCCTGCGCGGGCTCGGCATCGAACACTTTGCGCGCCTCGGCGAGCGATGCGTTCGCGGCATCGTAATCGCGCTGCAGCGTCTGCGCGAGCGCGATCCCATACCAGTTCGCAGCCACGTTCAGCGCAGTCTGATCCTCGATTTCCGAGCGCAGCCGGGTGGCGACATCGCGATATTCACTCGTCGAATTCGCCTGCAGCACGCGGGCACGCGCCCTGACAAAACCGTATTCCGGCTCCTGCCGCGGCTGACGATACGGCACCCGGCGCGCACGGTAAGTGTCCTGCCCGAAACAACAATTCGATATGCACAGATTTGCGATATAAACATTCCTCTGATGAGAACGGCAGATCAGCGCGTCGCTGCAAACGGCCA
>NZ_JBSIPA010000593.1:0-3424 GCF_053574605.1 Caballeronia sp. M23-90
TGCTCGATGGCGAAGGCGGCCACACCGTCTACGGCAAGCTGATGCCCGCGGTCGACTCGCTGATGCAGGGCGCGTTGCCCATCGGCCTGGCGCACAACATGGTGCTGCAGCGGCCCGTTGCCGCGGGTCAGCCGGTTCGCTGGACCGATGTCGCCTTCGATGCCACCAAGGAAGCCGTAAAAGTTCGCCTCGAAATGGAAGCGATGTTCAGGAAGGAACTTGGCGTGGAGGTGGCAGCGGCCAAGCTCGCATCGTAGGGACCCCTTGATCACGCGGGCCTTGTCCGCGTGATTGTTCTCTATAACGCCCGCCAAAGGGCGACGGAGGAGACATGAGCCATATCAGCGACACCATCGTGGTCACGCCAACGGCGCGTACCGACGTCTACCGCAAGATAAGCTGGCGCATCATGCCGTTTATCGTGCTCTGTTATTTGTGCGGGTATCTCGACCGCGTGAATGTCGGCTTTGCGAAACTGCAGATGCTCAGCGCGCTCAACATGAGCGATGCCGTCTATGGCTTGGGCGCGGGCATTTTCTTCATCGGCTATTTCATCTTCGAAGTGCCGAGCAACCTGATGCTCCACAAGGTCGGCGCGCGGCTGTGGATTGCGCGGATCATGATCACTTGGGCGCTCATTTCAGCGGCGACTCTGTTCGTCAAGACACCGGTGCAGTTCTACACCGCGCGATTTTTCCTGGGCGTGGCCGAAGCCGGATTCTCGCCGGGCATCATGCTGTACCTGACGTACTGGTTTCCCGCGCGCAAGCGCGGCTTTGCGCTTGGCGTGTACTATATTGCAATACCGCTCTCGGGCGTCGTGGGCGGTCCGCTGTCGGGCTGGGTGTTGACGCGCTTCGCGCATTCCACCGTCATGGCGGGATGGCAATGGTTGTTTCTTATCGAAGCATTGCCGGCGCTCTTGTGCGGGATCGCCGTGCTTGCGTTGATGGTCGACAAGCCCACTCAGGCGAAGTGGCTCACCGATACCGAAAAGAACCTCGTCACCAGCGAGATCGATCGCGAGGACGCCGAGAAAACGACGCACCACAACCTGCGTGCGATCCTCTCCGATAAACATATCTGGAAGCTTTGCGCAGTCTACTTCTGCCAGATCATCGGGCTGTACGGGATCAGTTTCTGGCTGCCGTCGATCATCAAGGATTCCGGCCTTACCGATGTCTCGGTCATTGGGTGGTTATCGGCGATTCCTTATCTTGTCGCCATCCCGGCGATCGTGCTGACGGGCATGAGTTCGGACCGGTTCCGCTCGCGCCGCATGCATTTTTCGGTGCTTGCCGTGATCGGCGCGGTTGGGTTCGCGGCGAGCGGTTATGTGGGGCATCACCCCGTGCTCGCCGTGATCTGGCTCAGCGTCGCAGCCGCCGGGATCTTGTCGGCGCTGTCGCTGTTCTGGAGCATTCCATCGTCGTTTCTTGCAGGGACGTCGGTGGCGGTCGGGATTGCCGGGATCAACTGCGTGGGAAATCTGGCGGGGTTTGTCTCGCCTTATGTGGTGGGCTGGCTCAATGTCACCACGCACGATAACCGGATGGGACTGTACTTCGTAGCCGTGTGCCTGGTGCTCGGGGCGTTGCTGGTCAGGACCATATCGGGGAAGCTGGCGGACCGGTGAGTTGAACTGGCGTAACCGGTTTGTTGCGAGCCGGTTACGCCACGATCACCAGGGAACGACCCGCCCCAGGTAATCCAGGTAATGCAATCCGGAGCGCCCTTCGTAGGCCTCCATTGTATTCAGCAGGTTCGGAATGCTTTCTTCGATAGTCAGACGCGCGCCCGACCCGCCCATGTCCGTCTTGACCCATCCGGGCGCCATCAACAGAAGGGTTTTCGCGTCGTCTTTATGACGCGCCGCAAAGCTGCGCATGAACATGTTGAGCGCCGCCTTGCTGCCCCGATAGACCTCGTAATCGCCGTTCGTATTGTTCGTCACGCTCCCCTGCCCCGACGACATCACGCCGATTGTCCCGCCCGGATTCACAAGGTCCTGAAACGCTTCGATGACCCTCATCGGACTCAACGCGTTCGTCACCATGACACGCACGAATTCATCGGTCGATACATCGGCGATCGTTTCGCGATCATCGTTCTTGACGCCCGCGTTCACGAAAAGCACATCCAGTCGCCGGCCTTCGAGACGGTCGTGCAACGTGGCGACCTGATCGGGAATGGTGATATCGACTGTTTCGACTTCAAGCGCGCCCTGAGCGCGGTCCGAGAGTTGGCGCAGCTTTTGTGTCGAGCCGTCCCTGCCGGTGGCGATCACGCGCCGGCCGCGCTTGAGGTATTCCTCGACCATCGCGAATCCGAGGCCGCGCGATGCGCCGATCAAAAGGACGGTTTTCTGTGTAGATGTGTCTTGCATGGTTAGCTCCCTGTGTGTCGATACCACACAGCGACTATATCGATGCATCAGACATGGCGGAAGACGCAGCAATTGCACTTATAACCTGCACCAAACGCCATGCTACGATCAAGGCATGGCAGAACCTGATCTGAATCTACTCGTCGCACTTGATGTGCTGCTCGCCGATGGCAGCGTGGCCGGGGCTGCGCGTCGACTGGGATTGAGCGCGTCGGCAATGAGCCGGACCCTGACCCGGCTCCGTGAGACGACCGGGGATCCGTTATTGGTGCGCGCGGGGCGTGGGATGGTGTTGACGCCCCATGCGGAGACGCTGCGTCAACGCACGCAGAACGCGGTTCATGAGGCGCGCGCCGTGCTCCGTCCATCGACGATGGAACCGGATTTTTCGACGTTGCAACGAACCTTCACCATTCGCGCCAACGATGGTTTCGTGGAAGCTTTCGGCGCGTCGCTTATTGCTGCGGCGAGTTCCGCTGCGCCGCGCGTATGTTTGCGTTTTGCGCCCAAGCTTGAGAAGACGGCAGCGTATTTGCGGGACGGGTCCGCTGATCTTGAAATCGGCGTTTTGGGCGCGATGGGACCGGAAGTCCGCGTGCAGGCCTTGTTTCGGGACCGCTTTGTTGGCGTTGTCAGGAAGGAACATCCGCTCGCGACAAAACGCAAAGTAACGGCTGAACGATACTTGGCGTTTGGCCATGTGGTTGCTTCTCGGCACGGCCGCACGAACGGACCGGTGGATGAAGCGCTGGCTGCTGTAGGGCTGGAGCGGACGATTGTCGCGGTGGTTCCGAGCTTTCCTACAGCGCTCGCCGTGGCACGCGCTTCTGACCTGATTGCGCTCGTGCCCGCTTCACTTGTGAACGGTCAGCCCGAGTCCGCCAGCATTCATGCTTTCGAGCTGCCGGTGAAGACCGAGGAGATCACGGTCTCGCAGATGTGGCACCCACGTTTGGAAGTCGATCCGGTTCATCGATGGCTTCGGCAGTTGGCGCTGGGTGTGTGTCGGGGAACGGCTGCGCGGGTGGGAAAGTAGCA
>NZ_JBSIPA010000594.1:0-3381 GCF_053574605.1 Caballeronia sp. M23-90
TGGCGCAATGATGCCCGCCGCGGTGGCCATGGCGACGGTGGCAGAACCGGTCGCTACGCGAATCAGCGCGGCCACGAGCCATGCAAGGATCAGGAGCGGCACGTGCGCACCGGTCGCGACATCCACGATTGCCTTTGAGGCACCGCTGTCGATCAGGATGCGGCCGAAGCCCGCACCTGCGCCCACTACAAGCGTGATGCTTGCCGTAGGTGCGAGACACTCGTTAGTGAATTTCAGAATCGAGTCGCGATTGAAGCCGCGTGCGGAGCCGAACGTATAAAAGCTCAACAGCACTGCGAGGAGCAGCGCCATGTCGGGATGACCGATCAAACGCAACACGTTGTTCAGTGTCGACTTGGCCGGTGCGATCAAATCCGCCCAACTGCCGATCAGCATCAGCAACACAGGCAACAGCACCGTCAACAGCGTGATGCCGAAGCTGGGCAATTTCTGCGTGGCACGTGCCGCGTCCTGTTCGATGAACTGCTTCGCCATCGGGTTGACGCCTTCCAGCACGACGAACTTCGCGATAAGTTTGGAGAACAACGGACCCGCAATGATGGCCGTGGGAATGCCGACGATCAGCGCGTAGAAAATCGTATGCCCGATGTCCGCGTTATACGCGGTCACTGCAAGCAGCGCGGCGGGGTGCGGCGGAATCAGGCCGTGCACGACTGAAAGACCCGCGACCATCGGAATGCCGACGCGGATCATCGACGTGCCGGTGCGTTGCGCCACGTTGAACGCAATTGGAATCAGCAGCACGAAGCCGACTTCGAAGAACACGGGCAAGCCGACGAGAAACGCGATACACATCATCGCCCAGTGCACATTCTTCGGGCCGAACAAATCGATCAGCGTGCGGGCAATGCGTTCAGCGCCACCGGACTCTGCCATCATCTTGCCGAGCATGGTGCCCAGGCCAACGACAATCGCAATGTGTCCGAGCGTCCCGCCAACGCCGGTCTCGAATGACTTGAGAATCGACGTCATCGGCATCCCGACGGCAAGCGCGAGCGCAACCGACACCACCATCAGCGTAATAAACGGATTGAGCTTGAAACGCGCAATCAGCACGACCAGCGCGATGATCGCGATCAACGCGTAGACAAGTAACAGACTTCCCTGGACAGTCGCCATGGAGGCTCCAAGATATCGATCGGAGGAGGGCCGGGCCAAGCGGAATGCATGGCCCGGCGTGCTGGATTAGAACTTGTGGCGAATGCCTGCGACGGCCACGATCTGGCCGTTGTTGCTCGACGGATTCGTGACGCCTTCAACCCAAGCCTTCGCGCCGGACGAACGCTGGTAGATGCCGTTCAGATAAACATCGGTGGTCTTCGACAGGAAATACTCGCCGCCCAGTGCGAGCTGGTTGTAGTGCGCATTCGCCGCCGTGGCCGAACTGCTGTTCTGGCTCGTATAGATATAGCCGAGCGACAGCAACGTGGCCGGTGTGAACTGATAACGCACGCTTGCTTCGTAGTTCGCGAAGCGCAGGCTGCCGCCCGTCAGCAGGTCGAAGTGCGAGTTCGTATAGAGCAGCGCGACCGTCGCCGGTCCGAATGCATACGCGCCGCCCGCGCCCCACACCTGGTTGCGCGCGACGTTGCTGATGATCGACGAGCTGGTGCTGTAGTAGTTGTCGGACGGCGCCGCACCGGCCGTGTTCGATGCAGGACGATTCACGAGCGAGTAAGCGGCATCGAGACGAACGGGGCCGGCAGCATAGTCGGCGCCTACGCTCCATGCACGGTTGTTCGCGAAGTCGCCGGCGGTGTTCGAGAACGCGTACATGGCATTCGCCGTCAGACCGGCAATCGTGGGCGTGGTGTACTTGACTGCGTTGCTCGTGCGATACGTGTTGTTCAGGTCGTCATTGTCATAGATGGCGTTCCCATACTGGCTCAGCGCGCCGACGCCATTGATCTGCAGGTTCGACAGGTAATCCTGCGCGCTGTTGTACTGGCGCCCAAGTGTGATCGATCCTGCTTTGTTGTTGCTCAGCGCCACCCATGCGCTGCGGCCGAACATGCGTCCGCCCTGACCCGATGCACCGGATTCGAGACTGAAACCATTTTCGAGTTTGAACGACGCCTTGTTGCCGCCGCCCAGGTCTTCAGTGCCCAGCAGACCCCAGCGTGAACCCTGGACGTTGCCTTGCGTCGCCTGATAGGCGCTGCTGCCTTTTTGATTGTTGGTGTAGGTGAAGCCTGCATCCACGATACCGTAGAGCGTCACACCGCTTTGCGCAAAAGCGGCATGCGCGAAGCTTCCGGTCACGGCGACGGCGATCGCCGTGCGAAGAATCTGCTTGTGCATCTGGGTTTCCTCTGGTCGAAAGAAGGCGCCCGCCGATGAATTTTTGTTATCTTCGGAAGGCGTAAGGATTACTAAGCGTGCAAAGTGAAACAACGCCGGAAATCAATCCGGCGCAGCGGTCATACAAAGAAAGCGTGAAAAAAAAGCTCAGTCCGGCCAGTTGCGTCCGGAAAGACGCCGTGCATCGCGTTGATGGAACGGTGTGATCAAAGGTTGCGCTGCGCGTTGTGCGCGCTCGAGCTCTGCAAGCAGGCGTTCAAGAACGATACGTTCCTGTCCAGGATGCAGATTGCACGGATCGATGAAAAAGAAATTCAGCTCGGCTTCATGGTCGCGAACGATCACGGGAATGCTGCCCGCCGGAGGATGCGACAGGGCATCGGCGAGATCCCATGCACTGAGACGCGCGTCGCGTGAATCGATGGAAAGCTTCAGGCGGTCGAGCGGATTGCCGGTCGGATCGGCATCGATTTCAGCGCGGATGCCGGGACGTCCGGCAAGGCCGGTGATCCACAGATCGAGGTAACTGCGCTCGCGTGCGCGCACCGCCGCATGATCGCGATGCTGCCATTGTTCAAGCGCGGCGATCGCGCCCGCGATGCCTTCCTTGCCAACCTTCATGCCGCGGCCTATGCCGCCATTCTGGAAATACGCGGCACGTACCAGCGTTTTCTTGCCTGCCACAATCCCGGCAGTCAAACCGCCGAGGAACTTGTGCGCCGAATACAGCACGAGATCGGCGCCGGCCGCGATGAAGCGCGTGAGGTCGTACTCGGAAGCTGCATCGACAATGACCGGCACGCCCTTCGCATGCGCTTCGGCGATAAACTCTTCGAGCTGGATCAGCCCGAACTGCACGGTGTGGTGCGAGACCACGTAAAGCGCTGCGGTAGTGCGTTCGGTGATGGCCGATGCGAGCTGGTACCCATGCGCTTCGGTGGCAAACTCTTCGAGCTGGATCAGCCCGAACTGCACGGTGTGGTGCGAGACCACGTAAAGCGCTGCGGTAGTGCGTTCGGTGATGGCCGATGCGAGCTGGTACCCATGCGCTTCGGTGGC